>CAZGRH010000098.1:0-5906 GCA_964527005.1 uncultured Muribaculaceae bacterium
ATTCCATAAAAAAGATGATAAATCAGGAATGAATTATTGGAGAATTACATCTTCTAAGACTGATTTGGGCGACAAAATGCTTTACGACCCTGTATTAGCAATGAATCAAGTAAATTCTAATTCTGACCACTATACAACATTGTTATACGATTTATTGAACAATTACAAAAAATCACACAACGGCAAAGAAGGTTTGATTATGGTATCTTTTGATACAGAATTATACGGTCACTGGTGGTTTGAAGGTGTTGAATTCATTAAGCAGGTTGTAAGAAAATTGAATAATTATTTACCCGATATTGAAAGATTAACTGCGGCAGAATATTTGGAAAAACATCCGCCGATAGATACAATTCAAATTCCTGAAAGTTCTTGGGGACAAGGCGGACATTTCTATGTTTGGTTAAATCATTTGACTGAATGGATGTGGCCGATTATCAACGGTTGTGAAAAACGTATTATAGATATTGCTTCAAAATATGAAAAAATTCCTGAGGACAAATTGTTACATAGAGCGTTAAATCAAATGGCAAGAGAAAACTTACTTCTTCAAAGTTCGGATTGGCCTTTCTTGATTACGACTTGGCAAGCAAAAGACTATGCAACAGAAAGATTTCAAGAACATGTTGAACGTTTTGAAACAATTGCTGATATGATTGATTCAGGCAAGATTGATGAAGAAAAATTGTCAAAAATTGAATCGATAGATAATTGTTTTGCTAACATAGATTATAGAGTTTATTTGCCGATTGAAGAAGGTGTCATTCCTCAGCAAGAAGCAAAACTCGCTCCATTGTACGAAGAGTAAAAATAAAAAATGTCGGAGTTTTATTTAAACTCCGATATTTTTTTATATTATTTTTTTTATATTATTTTCTTAAAATCACTCCATTTACTTCTTTTTGTAATCTTAATGAATCTCGCAAACTATTTTTTAGTTCAGCAGCCGTATTTGCGGTATAAAACTTACCTGAAGTCACAAGAGATACACATTTTAATTGATTATTTGCTTCTTTATCTCCAATCGCTAAAGCTATTACATCAATTTTTATGTCATTCCTGTATTTCATTAATTCTATAATAAAATCACAAGGACTTTCATCACAGTTTTCCCCGCCGTCACTTATTAAAATTATGCGTTTTTTTGAATTATTTCCTGCAAAATCTACAAAAACCGCCTGTTTAAGTGCATAAGTTATTGGTGTCCAACCGACAGGAGTAATGGACGTTAATTGATTATATAAATTAACCGTATTATTTGGTATAATTGGCGATATTAGTTCTGATGCTCGGCAAGATTTTCCTGAAACCAAACCGACTTTATGACCGTAAACTCTGAGTCCGACTTTTGTATTTCGTGGAATTTCCGCCAAAATTTCTTTCATCGTAGAAAAAGCAACCGATATTTTTGTATCACGTCCGAAATTTTCATTCATACTATTTGAAAAATCAACGATAAAAAGAATATCTTCTCTGTCATTATCTGTGATTACATTGTTATATCTATATGAATTCGGTGATGTATATGTATAATTTGGTGCTGCATTTGCAAATTGGTTGAAAATTATACAAATAAAAAACAAGATTAATATTTTTTTATAATAAAATTTCGTAAACATTTCTAAATTTTAACAAAAAACACAATTATTGTCATTAGCCGTTATGAAATAAATAGAATTTAATGTATAAATCGGCAAGAATATAAATAAAATTTATATAAAAACAAAATGACCTATGCATTATGCAAAAGTCATTTTGTAAATACTTATTGAACTAATTTTACAGGTGTAAAGTTTTGTTCAAATAATTTTTTGTTTATTAATTAACAACCTATGCCAAGCATTTCTTTGTACCAGCTAAAAGCTTCGATATCACAACCATTGAAAGTTGTTTTTAAAGATTGTTTCTTTAGGTATCTTTCAAATTCTTCCGTAAATTTCGAAGTAACCTTTTTTGTGTTTTGAGTTAATTCAGTTGAAAGTGTTGACATTTGAAGCCTCCTTCTCATTCCTTTACAATTATACCGTATATTTTATAATTTTATTTCTACTATGATTATAACATAATTATTAAATTTTAAAACATATGCATGTTGCCAAGTGTCAAAGACTATTATAATTGTAATACAAACTGAATGTAAATTATAATAAACAAAATTGTTTTTTTAACTTTAGGTTATATATTGAGGATTAATTACAATCCATTGATATGATTCATTAGTGTTATCTTCATCAGGAATATCAACTAAATATGTTCCGCCGAAACGGCCACGTGCAAAAGTTATATAACCGTCCCGAGCCATATTAAAAAATGCCTTTCTGACTGTATTTGTACTAACATTGAACTTATTTGCAAATTCAACCAATGATGGTAATTTATCACCTGCTTTATAATTAACTTTTATAAAATTTATAAGTTCTGATTCTACTTTTTTGTATCTGTAAAACATTGCAGTTTGCGCAGGTGCAAAAATTTCATTTTCAATATTTCTTGTTTTATTATTCTTCATATTTTTGGCAAGAATAGTACCATATCTGCCACGGCGGGTAATTAAAATTCCGTCTTTTGTTAAATTGTTTATACAATCGTGAACGGTTTTTTCACTTACTCCGAGTTGTTTTGATAAAAATTTATGTGACGGAATTTTATCACCAATGCTATAATTTGTTAAAAAATATTCTTTTAAATCATCAGTTAATTTATCAACTAATGTTTCCGATTTTAAATCATTCTCATAATAATACTTTAAATCTGTATCTGCGGGATATTTATTTAATATCCAGTTTGTATCGTTCCCTCTTATATCTTTTGATTTAATAATGTCTTCAAATAACAAATATTCATACGCCATTCTTGCGGTATTTTGAGTAATATTCAATAATTCAGCCATTTTTCTTGCAGCAGGCAAAGGTTTTCCTACTTTTAATTTGTTGATTAATATATAATTTTTAATTGCTATAACTGCTTTATCACGTTTTGTTGTCGATTTTTTATTTGAATTTAGCGGGTTTGACATGTTCGAAATCATAGTACCTACTTTTTGCTTTGATTTCAAAAACCCCTCATCTTCCGCATAACGAATTGCATTTTGAACTGTACCTACGCTTACTCCCAGATGATTTGAAAGTATGTTTTTCTTTGGAATAATATCGTTTTCTTTAATTGAATTATTCGAAATTGCTCCCCTAATCCAATTAATAATCCATTCTTTTACCAATACATCTTTCCGTTTAAAAGATGTATTAAAATCAGGAATTTCTTTTGGCAGCTCGTTAATACTTATTATTCGTTTTTCTTGCATGTTTTTTTGCATATTTTCTCCGATTGTTTTATTCATTATAAGTCAGATTAAAAAAAATTTTGTTACTTTTTGTGCCATGCCTTAATGTTTTGTTACATTAAATAAACATACACTTATTGAATTATTCCCTCTTTCAATGCTTTTACTGCAGCTTGAGTTCTGTCTTCAACTAAAAGTTTTTGAATAATATTACAAACATGAGCTTTTGCGGTGTGTTCGCTTATACATAAATCTTGTGCTATTTCATTATTGGATTTCCCGTCAACTACAAGCTTTAAGACTTCATATTCACGCTCTGTAAGGTCAGCGTGTGTGCTTCTGAATTTCGCTCGGGATGTGGTTTTTTGCGGTATTAATTTACCGTTTGTTTCTCGTAATAACGGAACAATTTTCGGGTCAAACCACATTGCACCTTTATTTACCGTCTTTACTATTTCAAGCAAACTGTCAGTTTGTATGTCTTTTATAACATAAGCGTTTATATTATAAGAAAATGCTGATAATACTTCTTTTGAATCTTCATGTGATGTTAAAATAACCACTTTGGATTCAATATTCTTATCCCGCAAGGCTTTAAGAACTTTTATTCCCGAAATGTCAGGCAAACCGATGTCCAGCAAAATTACATCAGGCAAAGTATTTTCAGCTTTTGAAATTGCGTCTTTCCCGTTATCGGCTTCCGCAATAACTTCATATCCGTCAGTTTCTTCAAATAGTGTTCTTATTCCCACTCTTATTAATTTGTGGTCTTCTACCAATAATATTTTTATAGAACTGTTCATATATACCTCTCTAAAATATAATAATTTTGAGAAAATTATTATTTATCCTGCTGATGTTAAAAAAAATGTTTAATTTTAAATTTTGAAAAAAAATAAAAATTAATTTTTACTACAAAAAATATCTACAAGATATATACTTATAATATTCATTGTAAAATTTATATACTATTCGATATATACCAATAATATATAACAAAAAATTACAATTAAAATTATGATAAAAAATTATAATATAATTTTTTTATGGGAATATACAAATATATTTTTACGCAAGACGGTTCAGTCGGATTATATAATGATGAAATTAAAGATATTTATCATTCAAAAACAGGTGCGTTAAAAGAAGCAAGAGATAAATTTATAATTCCGTCATTTTTACCAGAATTAGCCGGATTAAAAAATGAGATAAATATATTAGATATATGTTATGGTATCGGTTATAACACAAAAGCTGCATTGGAGTTATTACAAGACAAAGAAGTGAATATTGATTGTCTTGAATATGACAAAACAACAGTTTATTTATCTCCTTTTATTAACGATAAAATTCAAAATCAATTTATAAAAATATTCATTTTGAATGAAATATTAAAAACAACCTTAAATTTTGAAGAATTTGAACAAATTA
Organism: uncultured Muribaculaceae bacterium; assembly: GCA_964527005.1. GTDB lineage: Bacteria > Cyanobacteriota > Vampirovibrionia > Gastranaerophilales > Gastranaerophilaceae > Avigastranaerophilus. The sequence continues at coordinate 4,712 of CAZGRH010000098.1, forward strand.
TAAATAATAATATTACAAATGATAATTTATTGTATTTTTCAGCCGATATATTCAAATTAATCAAAAAAATGATATCTTGCGGATACGAAACAACCCCCCTTAATGATAAACGTGCGTTTTTACATAATATATATTATAAGTATATATCGCTTAGTGAGGAATATGCCATAAAAGGCAATAATTATGCGAATTGCCATATAAACTTCCATTATAACGATGCACGATTATCAATAAAAGGACTAACAAAAAAATACGATGTTGTATTTTTAGATGCATTTTCGCCTCAACTTGATCCAAAACTTTGGACTATTGATTTTTTAGCACTGATAAAATCACATTTACATGATAATTCCGTTTTAGTTTCTTATTCAAAATCCACACCGTTTAGAAGCGCACTTTTACAACTCGGGTTAAATGTAGGAAAAACATTTATAGATAATATTGATATGGGAACAGTCGCATCTTTTAATAAAAATAAAATATTAAATCCGCTCAACGATTATGACATAGGATTAATTAACACAAGAAGCGGTATTGTATATAAAGACGAACATTTGAACAAAACCGCAAATGAAATTATTACTTTACGCAAACAAGAACAAGATAATTCAAATTTAATATCTCAAACTAAATTTTTAAAATCATTCGCTAATAATCAATAAAGAATATCAAGATATTATTGGTATATTTCTTAAAGATATAATATATTTAAAAATATAGATTTTTTTTTAAAAATAAAATATAATTTTAATTATATTCTAAAGGAAATAAAAATGAATTTTGATATAGTAATTTTTGGCGGAGGTACATCAGGTGTTGCTGCTGCATACATTGCGGCGAAAAGAGGTTTAAAAACTTTATTGATTGAAAAATCAGATGTACTTGGCGGTGCAATTACGCAAGGTCTTGTTATTCCAGTAATGAAGCTTAATTCAGAAAACATAAACACTGAATTCTATGCAGATTTAATAACGTTTTCAAAGAAGTATAATGCTCAAATTACTTATGGTGACGGCAATATGGGATGGTTTAATCCCGAATTGTTAAAAATAATACTTGATGATATGCTTAATTCCGTTAATTGCACTGTATTATTCTCATCAGAGCCTAATTCTGTTTCATTTGACGATATAAACGACCGCTTTGATATAAATTTAAATCACAAAATATTATCATTACATATCGTATCGAATTA
>CAZGRH010000099.1:0-5581 GCA_964527005.1 uncultured Muribaculaceae bacterium
CAGGCTCAATCTTCCTCACTTTGTTTCGTCGTTTCGCTTTGTATCGTAATGACTTTTAAACAAGCATTAAAGTCCAAGCGATTCTTCAGCTAAAGCCTCAGAAAGACAGAAATCAGTCACTGCGAAGGCTTTAGCCTGTGGCAGTCCAGTTCTGACTGGTTTGCCACGTCGCTATGCTCCTCGCAAAGACTGAAATGTAACTAATTAGTTGACTTGTACACTTGCGATGTTATCGACTCAGGGAAGAAACAATACAATCGGTACTTTTAACGGAATTGTTACGTGAAATCCTCTGAAATTGTTTGTTCTTATATATTTTACTCTCAAAATCAAATCTTCGTGTTCTGTTTCCATAAGTTGATAAGAGCCTTCATCTCCAATGTATTTGAATGCCGCTTAAGCAAAACCATACTTTCCTGTTAGCCAAGATATTATAATAAGCAATATGAGGTACGGAATAAATCTTAATAAAAAATAAATCCGCCATTTTACTTTATTATGTACATTTAGTTGATTATCATCTATATTTTTTTCGTTATGTGGAGCTCGAGTATAGAAAGTTTCATCATAAAATGCAATTTTTTGTTTAATATACCATTTTTCATATTGTAAAAATAAGAAATAACACCCTGCAAAAAAACAAATAGCTTCCAAACCATTAAATATATAAATTAAATTCATACTTTTTTATCCTTATAAAATAAAATTTTACCGAAATTGAAGTATCTTAGCACAATATTTTTATATTTCACAGATGGAAATAATCAATATACGTGTAAAAACAATTAAACTGAGTGTCAAGCCACATCAAAATTCGTTATTTCTTTATATAAAAATCAGCATTAATATAAATTCTAATTTTAACTTTTCCTGCTTCTACAGGGGTTGTTGCAGATTCTATAGTACCTGCCGCCAAATCTTTTGCATAAAATCTTCCGTTTGAAGTAGTTTTATCGGAAGAACAAGCCCGTGATAATTGTTTTATCCCGTCAATATTATAACCTGCCGAATTTGCAATTATGTTAGCTTGTTTCATCATATCTTTTATTAAAATCGGATATAAATCATTGCAAACATTTTTTTCATTATCAAAACTAAATGTTAAACTTTCTGTTCTGTTAGCTCCGCTTTCGATTGCATTATCTATTATTTTTGTTATTTTATTTATATCTCGAGTTTCAACAATTACGGTATTTACCGCAGTATAATTTTTTATCACTCTTGTGCCGTTTTTTTCGGTTGAATATACGGGACGAATAGAAAAATTAACTGTTTTTATAACATCGGTTTCAGGTTTTATAATATTTTTTAAATTTGTTATTATTCTGTTTGATATTTCATTATTATTCAAAGATGCTTTTTTTGCATCATCAGCTGTATTTTCTACCGCAAACGTAACTTTAGCCAAATTTGGTTCTACATCCTTTGTAATAGAATCACCAATAGATATAAAGCCTTGTTGCGTTTGCTCGTGTGCATAAGAAAACGGTACAAATAATAAAAAAGCCGAAAATAAAGCAATTAATTTCAATTTATTCATTTTATTTCTTCCTTAGACAATTCTTCTTTTTTATTTTCGGAAATTGTTTCTGTTTGAACGTCTTTATTCGCTTCTTTTATTCTTTCTTCCAAACGTTTAAGAATAATATTTTCTTCTTTCTTTGCTTTATTCATAATATCTTTTATTTGTTCTGGTGAAAGCGACGGATAAGAACCAAATCCGATAAGTGTTTTATTATTGTTTAATGCATATAAAATTAAAGCAATAATTGTCCACAACATAACACCCTGTAATAAATTCATTGCTGGCATGTTATAAGACTCAAACAAAAAATAATTCCAAACAGTCATACAAACCCATCCCGGAGATATTATAAATCCGGCTATTAGTCCAAGAACAATGAATATAGCAACAAATACACCCTTAATACCATTTATTGTAATTACTCTAAATTTTCTATTCATTAATTTTTCCTTCGGATAATGATATAAAATCTTCTTCACTTAGTATTATAACACCTAAAGAGGAAGCTTTGTCAAATTTAGATCCGGGGTTTTCACCGGCTATGACATAAGAAGTTTTTTTACTTACACTGCTTGATACTTTTCCACCAAATTTTTTAATTTTTTCTTCAAAAGTATTTCGAGGAGCAGAAAGCGTTCCTGTTATTACAAATGTTTTTCCGTCAAAAATATTCGAAATTTTTTCAAAAGCGCTTCCTCGCGGATTTACGCCGTATTGTTGAAGTTTATTTAATATTTTTTTATTATTTTCATCATTAAAGAAATCTACAACACTTTTTGCAACTTTTTCACCGACTCCGTCTATCCGTGTTAATTGTGAAATAGTAGCAGTTTTTATTAAATCTAAATTCGGAAATTCATTCGCAATTAAATCCGCCGTTTCTTTTCCTACAAGTTTTATGCTTAATGCGGTTAAAAATTTTGTCATTGTCGGAAATTTCGATTTTTGAATTGCATTAAACAAATTATCAGCCGATTTTTCTTGTATTAAGTCTAATTTCAAAAAATCATCAATTGTAAGTTTATATAAATCAGCGAAATCTTCTACTAAATTTGCATTATATAATTTTTCAACAATAGAAGTTCCGATTCCGTCTATATCCATTGCTTCTTTTGAAGCCCAATATTCTATTTTCCCTTTTATTTGAGCGGGACAGCCCAATGAATTCGGGCAATAAAGTACGACTTCGCCATCAGGTTTAACTAATTCCGACGAACAAGACGGACAATTTTTCGGAGTTTGATAAACACCTAAGTCCTCATTTTCTCTTTTTCTTATAACTTTGGGGATTATTTCCGCCGCTTTTTTTATCAAAACTTCATTGCCCTCGTTTATCATTAATCGTTGAATTTCATCAAAATTATGTAAACTTGCTCTTTTTACAATTGTACCCGCAAGTTGAACAGGGGTTAAAATTGCAACGGGAGTAATTGCACCTGTTTTTCCAACACTTAATTCTATTTTGTTTAATTTTGTCCAAACTTCTTCAGGCGGGAATTTAAACGCCGTTGCCCATTTCGGCGCTCTTGCCGTAAATCCCAATTCATTTTGTTTCGCTAAATCGTTAATTTTTATAACCATTCCGTCTGTTGCATAATCCAAATTAAAACGCTCATTTTGCCAATATTCGCATTTTTCTGTTACGGGAAGTATACCTTTAACCAAACTATAATTGGGATTTGTTTCAAATCCTAATTCTTCCATTAAATGCATAGCTTCAAAATGAGTTTTATATAAATTTTTATCTTCAGTAATTGCAGTATAAGCAAAAAAATGCAAATCTCTTTGTTCCGTTATTTTGTAATCTAACTGACGCAATGAACCGGCAGCGGCATTTCGAGGATTTGCAAATTCTTTTAGTCCCTTTTCTATGTTTTCAGCATTCAAACGTTCAAAAGAAGAAACAGGCATGTAAACTTCGCCTCGTATTTCAATATCTAAAGGTTTTGAAAGTTTTTGAGGAATTCCTTTTATTGATTTAATATTTTCTGTTATATTTTCTCCAATTATCCCGTTTCCCCTTGTAGCACCAACTTTTAACACTCCTTTTTCATAAGATAAAGCACAGGAAAGACCGTCAATTTTTAGTTCAACAACAAGCTCTAAGTCTTTTTCACTCGGATATTCTTTCTTAACTCGTTCATACCATTTTTTTAAGTCATCATAATTATTTGAATTATCAAGACTGTATAAACGATATTTATGTTTGTATTCTTTAAAACCTTGTGCAATTTTATCACCTACTTTTTGAGTCGGACTGTCGACTTCTTTTAATTCGGGAAATTGATCTTCAATCTTTTTCAATTCTCTGTATAATTCATCATACTCAAAATCGGTAATTTTAGGCGAATCATAAGTATAATAAGCTTCACTATTCTCTTGTATTTGTTTTTTTAAATCAATTATTCTGTTTTTTGCTTGTTCTAAATTCATGAAAATTCCTTATTCGTTAATTTCGTACTACTTATAATTCTTAAAAATTATTTTTTAAATTCTATTTTTGGCGTTTATATATTGTAATAAAATTGTTGTTATCTTTTAAATATTTTATAATAAATATTATGTCAATAATAAACTTAATACAAAATTTTAAGAAAAGAAACAGAACTTTATTTACGACACCATCACACTCGCAAGGTGCAATAATTGCGAAAGAATCAAAACTACTTTTGGGTGAGAAATTTTTTTCTTGTGATTATTCGGAAATTGATGGATTTGATAATTTATCAAATCCAAAAGGAGCAATAAAAAAAGCACAAGATAATGCAGCTAAAATATATGGTTCAAAATCAACTTTTTTTCTTACAAACGGTTCAACATCAGGAATAGTTGCCGCAATGCTATCTCTTTTAAGCAGAAATGACAAAGTATTAATTGCAAGAAATTGTCATAAATCAGTGTATAACGGTTTGGTTTTATCAGGTGCAATTCCGTTATGGCTAATGCCTCAATATAACGATTCGTGGGGAATTTTTGAATCAATAAATATAAATAATGTAGAAAAAATCTTGTCAAAAAATAAAGATATAAAAATGTTTATAATGACCAATCCGACTTACGAAGGTGTTATTTCCGATGTAGCAAGAATTTCCGAAATATGTAAAAAATATAATGTCATTCTTTTAGTTGATGAAGCACACGGAGCGCTTTGGAATTTTTATAAAGAATTAGGTACTCCAGCCTTGCAACAAGGTGCGGATATTACGGTGCAATCTTTACATAAAACAGCAGGTGCTTTAAACCCGTCTGCCTTATTACATATAAATAAAAATTCAAATATTGATTCAATGCAAATTCAAAATGCTTTAAATTTAATAACAACGACTTCACCGTCTTATCCCTTATTATTAAATATTGAATCTACGATTAATTTTTTAAATTCAAATAACGGTTATAACAAAATTAAAGAATTAATTGCAAATATTAATTCTCTTAAAAGCAATTTAAAAGTAATGCCAAATATTGAAGTATATTCTTCAAATAATGATATAACAAAACTTTTAATTAAAATTACAAATTTATCAGGTGAAGAATTTTCAGATGAATTATTTGAAAAATTCCAAATAGAGGATGAATTGGCAAATGAACGTTCTGTTTTATTTTTAACCGGATTAGGTACAACTCGCAGAAAATTTAAGAAACTGGAAAAAGCATTATTAAAATTAGGTTCAGACAATATAAAAATTACAGAAAATAATTCTGATATTAAATATTTAAAAAATTTAGAACCGAGAGTCAGATGTGTTCCATATACATTATGGAATAAAAAATATAAAGAAGTTGAATTAAAATATTCAATTGCAAGAATTTGCATGGAAGTTATTGCCGATTATCCGCCCGGAATTCCAATATTATTACCGGGGGAAGTTATACGCAAAGAACACATTCAATATTTAGAAAAAAAACGAAAGAAAATAAAAGTTTTAATATAATAAAAACTACCGATTGAACCGGTAGTTTTTATTTAGCATTTTAACATTTTAGCATTTTGGAATTTCTTTTAGTTTAGAAACCGAAAATTTAGATTTGTAATCTTGATATTTAGAAATAAAATCT
>CAZGRH010000100.1:0-5574 GCA_964527005.1 uncultured Muribaculaceae bacterium
TTGTAATATTTATTTCAAAACCGTCAGAACAAAACGGTTCATAATCATAAATAACGTAACTGTTATATTTACTTTTCCATTCTTTTTTTTCTACTAAACAATTATTTTCAGAGGCCGTTTTTTCCAGCCACGGAATTATGTCTTTAGATATATTTTTAAATTCAAGTTGACTTCTTTGGTTTAATCCGTTTATGTATTTTTCAACTAACATTTCTTATACCCCTTAACAATACTATTTACACACTTCCATATTCCACTGCATAAAAACAAAAATCGAATTTTCAGTTTATTGTTTTCCGGAAACGAAAATTTTGGAATTTTATTAAAAATTTTGCCAATTTGATTTTACACTTTAGGATATATTCAGTTTAATGTTATTTTAATTTCAAAAAAATAGACCAAAGTATAATATCCTGACTATAATTTTCGGCTATTTCGTTTCTTTTAAAAGTTAAATTATGATTTTTATTATCATCTAAACTATTGTTATTACTGGGTTTTAGCTGCGATATAAAGAATATATTAAAAAAACTGGAAATTTGATTTTTTCGTTTATAATAAAATAGAAGTTCTAAGAATAAAGAGGTTATACTAATGAATACAGTTTTATTACCAATCAACGAATATATTAACAAACTTGAAACAGCAGACAATAATACAAAAAATGCTATTGAAAACGAATTAGTAAATATCGGAAAAGAAGCAGTTCCGTCTTTGGTAGATTCTCTTCAAGTTGTTAAAGGAAGAACCAGAGGTATTGTTGCCATGGTATTAATCAGAATCGGAGAATCTTCAATTGATTATTTGAAAAAAGCAGCTCAATCAAACAGTGATTTTGAATGGATTGCAAATTATTTAATTACTGAAATTAACGGTATAGCTGCTTAATTATTACTTATTTCAAAATTAACGACAAATTTTAGTAAAAAGACCAATGTATATTGCATTGGTCTTTTGTATTCTTATTGTAAATATCTGATTGTAATTACTTGACTTACAATTTACGGGCAGAATATAATATTATTATTGTAGGAGATAGGATTGGGGATTAATGACATGAGAAATTCTTCACTTTACAGATCTAATATATCGGATGAAAAAGTCGCTTTTTTGTCTGAAATAAAAAACCAAAATGATTATATTGACGAAAACGCTAATGAACCAAAAACATATAAAAGATTAGGCAAACAAAAAGAATTAGATCTTTTATGGCAAAATTTTAAAATCAATCCGAAAGAAGAAAAATCCCCAGGAGTTTATCTTTTAACCGGATTTATTGCAGGTGCTTTATGTATGTTTATGATGAATGCACTTTTAAGTCTTGGTACAATTTCTTCAAAAAGCAATGCGCCTTATTTGGGACAACCAAAATTTGAAAAGAAAATTGACAGAAAAAACAATATTTCAAAATTTGCGGTTGTTTCTACTCCATCCGTTCAAGACAGTGAAAGTAATACTCCCGCATTTGAAACATATACGGTTAAAAACGGTGACTCTATAAGCAGTATTATTTATCGTTTTTATGGAAAATATGATTTAAACAAAGTGGAAAAAATCAAAAAAGCCAATAATTTATCAAGCGTTCATAAACTTTCGGTAGGGCAAGAATTAATTATTCCTATGAATTAGTGTTTTTTGATAAATAAGATATTTGTTTGTTACCATATACTTTGGCTTTGATTAATTCAAAGCCATTGTTGTTTATTATTTTATTTACAGGATGTTCTAAGATGATAATTCCGTTTGATTGAAGTACATCATTAGATTTTATTATTTCCAACGACTTTTCATATAAATCTGATTCATAAGGCGGATCAATAAAAATAACATCAAATTTTTTATCTTGTTTAAGAATGTTCTTTAAAGAATCTCCGAAATATAAATTCGGAACAAGGTTTAAACTCTTAAATGCTTCTTTTATTGCGAGTGCCGTTTTTTTATCTTTTTCAAACGTAATTACGTTAAAGCCTCTTGATATAGCTTCCAAACTCATAATTCCGCTGCCTGCAAACATGTCTAAAAATAATTTATTTTCAGGTTCTGTCATAGCAAGTAAAGAATTAAAAATACCCTGCCTTGTTTTTGAAAGTGTAGGTTTTATATTTTCATATTCTTTTGTTTTAATTTTTCTTGAATTATATTTTCCGCCAGTAATTTGCATAATTATAAATTAATGATACCTTTATTTGAAGTTTCATTTTCTATTTTGTTAATTTTTATTGAGCCTAAAATATTTGACCATTGTCCGAATATATTTTGTGAATAATGCGGCATCTTATTTATGTAAGAAGCAACGATAACCCCGTCCTTTCCCTGAAACGCTCTTTTTACGGCACAAGTATTATGTATTTTGCTGCACCATGTAATCATTGCATCATCAAAATCCCGTTTTATATATTCAGGTTCAATATCCGAATAATTAAGACGGTCTTTTCCTAGTTGCCTTTGCAATATTGTAATCGGAGATATATCTTTATTCTTTAAAATTCTTTCCGTAAAAATTACCATTTCTACATAATTAGAAGCAGTTTGATTATGCGGAACAAAACATTTTTTAGATATTACGCCGTCAGGGCTATCGACTTTGTGCCACCCCTCATTCGGGAAAACAAACTCAATTGAATCTTTTGCAATTGTTATATTTTGAAACATTAATAAAAATAAAACAATCAATATGAATTTTTTCATTATAAAAGCTCCCAAGCAGGTTTTTCACTTGCTGACAATATTTCAACATCTGAATTTTTCAAAATATTTTTAAAAATTTCAACAACAAATCTTTCACTATGGAAATGTTCCAAATCTACAACCGTAAGTTTTGAAGCACTTAATGCCTGATGATGTTTTAAATCTCCCGTGATAAAAACATCAATACCGATGTCTTCAAGTTCCGGAATAAATTCAGCACCACTACCCGAGCAAAAAGCAATTGAATTATATGTTTTTCTTGTCGGATTAACCACTCTGACACAGGGTAAACGAAAAACTGTTTTTAGTGTTGAAATAAGTTTTGAAAAATTTTCTTCTTTGTCTAATTGTTTGTATTTTATAAATTCAAAAGCCGTATCAAGTTCAAAAAATCCGCATTTTTGTGCAAGATATTCCGTAACACCGCCTTTTGCTATATCAAGATTTGTATGCGCAGAATAAATTTGAATATTATTTTGCACTGCTTTTACTATAAACGGAGAATTTATACATTTTATACTGTTAAAGAAAATAGGATGATGCGAAATTATCATATCACACTTTTTTATTACCGCTTCATCTATAATTTGGGGCGTAACATCAAGGCACAATAATATTTTATTCGTTTCTTTATTGTTTAAATTTATTTGCCAACCCGAATTATCCCATTTTTGCATTGTATCGATTGGTGCAAATTCTTCAATTTTTTTAATGATTTTACTTACTTGTTCCATAAATTCTTTCCGCTATTTTGCTCGCAACTGTATCTTTGTTCGCTTTTTCAATATGTTGAACATTTAAATCTTTATCAATTATGTAAACTTCATTGTAATCGGAAGAAAATCCGATATCCTTTTTTGAAATATCATTAGCACAAATAAAATCACAATTTTTCTTTTTGATTTTTTCTTTTGCGTATTCGATTAAATTTTGACTTTCCGCACAAAAACCGACTATTATTTGATCAGTTTTTTTAATTTTGCACATTTCTTTTAATATATCAGGATTTTCAATTAGTTCTAATGTTATGGAATTTCCGTTTTTTTTAATTTTATTTTCGGATTTATTTTTTACTCTGTAATCACTGACGGCTGCAGCCATAATAAGTGAATCAGCGTTATTAAATTCTTTTTTTACATTATCAAACATTTGTTCGGCAGTTTTTACAATTATCGTTTTATAATTTTTTTGAACATCAACCGTAGAAATAAGAACTACTTCAGCTCCGAATTTATAAAGGCAATCAGCAAGTGCAATTCCCATTTTTCCTGAGCTATAATTGCCTATATATCTTACCGAGTCAATATCTTCTTTTGTACCGCCGGCAGTAATTACAATTTTTTTCTTGTTTAATATTTGATTGTGAAGAAGCTCATTTTTAACACATTCAAAAATTGTATTAATATCTGCAAGTCGACCTTTTCCTTGTGTACCGCAAGCCAAAAAGCCGGTTTCGGGTTCTATTATTTTAATATTACGTTCTTCCTTTAATATTTGAAGATTTTTTTGAATTGCGGGGTTTTCCCACATATTTGTATTCATACAGGGAGCAATAATAACCGTTTTTTTAAACGCACAAAATGTTGAAGTTAAAAGGTTATCACAAATTCCGTTTGCAATTTTTGAAATTGTATTTGCACTTGCCGGCGCTATAAGAAAAATATCAGCTTCATCGGTTAAAGATATGTGTTCGGGTTTATAATCATCGATTTTAAACATTTCTGTGCTTACGGGATTTTGACTTAAACATTCTAATGTTGTTTTTGTAATAAAATTAAGCGCATTAGGGGTTACAACCGTTTTAACGTTAGCATTTTGCTTTTTAAAAAGTCGTATAAGTTCACATATTTTATATGCCGCAATTGCCCCCGTGATACCTATCAGAATAGTTTTACCTTTTAGCATGTTTTAATCTCCGGTATTAAAAATTTGTTGTAGTGAATTCAATGCAATTTGTAAATCATCATTAACGATTATGTAGTCAAATTTCTTTCCCTCGTTCATTTCTCTGTTTGCTTCGTTTAAACGGCGTCGAATTGTTTCTTCATCCTCGCTGCATCTGCCTCTTAATCTTTTTTCAAGTATTTCAAAGGATGGTGGCATAATAAAAATTGTTGTGACATCAGGTATTTTTTCTTTTATTTGTTTTGCGCCTTTAACTTCTATTTCGAGCAAAACATCATTACCGTTTTCAAGTTCTTTTTCAACATAAGCTTTTTTTGTTCCGTAAAAATTACCGCTAAATTCGGCCCATTCAAGAAATTCGTCATTTTTAACCGCATTTTGAAATTCTTCTTTTGAAATAAAAAAATAATTTTCTCCGTCAATTTCACCTAAACGGATATTTCGGGTTGTAGCAGAGATTGATAATTTAATATGCGGATTTTTTTCTAAAAGTAATTTTACCAAAGTACCTTTCCCAACACCGGAACAACCGCAGATTATATATAAACGACCTTTCATAATTTTCCTTATTACAATAATTTTTTAAAATTATAACTTAATTTGAATTAATATTCCAGTATTTTTTAAGAATATAAAGAGATTTTTTGCAGATATTGTATAATTTAGATTATGTTGTAGAATATATATATAGAGAGTCTTATTAGGAGTAAAAAACAATGTTTGAACGTTTTACCGAGAAGGCTATAAAAGTAATAATGCTTGCACAAGAAGAATCAAGAAGACTAGGTCATAATTTTGTGGGTACAGAGCAAGTTTTACTGGGTTTGATAGGCGAGGGCACCGGTGTTGCTGCAAAAACGCTAAAAACAATGGGTGTGACTTTAAAAGATGCCAGAGTAGAAGTTGAAAAAATTATAGGCAGAGGCTCAGGTTTTGTTGCGGTAGAAATTCCTTTTACGCCAAGAGCAAAAAGAGTTTTAG
>CAZGRH010000101.1:0-5566 GCA_964527005.1 uncultured Muribaculaceae bacterium
AAGAAATTTCAAGCTGTTCAAACTTCGGTGATTTCCAAGCAAGAAGAGCAAATATAAGATATCGTTCAAAAGAAACAGGCAAACCTGCTTTTGTTCATACATTAAATGGTTCAGGCTTAGCAGTAGGCAGAACATTTGCTGCTATTTTGGAAAATTTCCAAAATGAAGACGGCACTGTTACAATTCCTCAAGTTTTAAGAAAATATACAGGATGGGATAAATTGTAATATGACGAAAGGTCTGTTTATTACATTTGAGGGTGCTGACGGTTCAGGAAAAACAACTCAATTAAACAAAATCAAAGCCTTTTTGGAAGAAAAAGGCTTTGATGTTGTTGTTACAAGAGAACCCGGAGCATTAGATATAGGTCAAAAAATAAGAAATATACTTCTTCACCACGAGGGCATTGTTGCAGACAGGTGTGAAATGTTTTTATTTCTTGCGGATAGAGCGCAACATGTTGAAACATTTATCAAACCTGCACTGAAACAAGGAAAAATCGTTTTATGCGACAGGCATACCGATTCGACAATTGCTTATCAAGGCTACGGACGAGGACAAAATATTGAATTATTAATGAATTTAAATAAAATTGCGGTTAACGGAATTGAACCCGACTTGACACTTTTATTTGATGTATCAACGGATGTTGCGCAAAAACGTGTCGGAGACGAGAAAGACAGAATGGAAGCTGCGGGCATTGAATTTCACAAAAAAGTTCGTAACGGTTATATTGAGCTTTTACAAAAAATGCCCGAACGTATAAAATTAATAAATGCAAATAATTCAATTGAAGAAGTTTTTGAAGAAACAAAAAAGATTGTTGATAATTTACTGCAAAGAGAGCAAGGAGTGTAAATGCTAGGAACTTACAGACGTTGGTATGATAATGACCCTATTTTAAAAGAAGCATTGGAATTATTAAGATTGCAAACTGATGATAAAAAAACGGCAGCTGCAGAATTTATAATTTCATTGCAAGAACAAGTAGCTCAAGATGTTATAGACAGAATTTATGAAATTACGCAACAATTTGCTAAAAAAGGTAATCGTTGGTATGACGATGATCCGGTTATGTTAAAAGCAATGGAACTTTTAAAAGCAGCACCTCCAAAAGTACAAAGAAAAGCAGCTTTAAAACTTCTTCTTGCAATTGAAGAAAATAGCATTGAATTATTGGAAAAAAAAGATAATGAATAATCAACTGACAGATGTTCAAAAACAATACGATAAAAGAGGAATAGATATTCAAAAAGTCGGAGTTAACGGTGTTGAAGTTCCTCTGATTATAGAACGAAAAAATGCCGAAAATCAGGTTGTTTCAGCTAAAGCCAGATTAAGTGTGACATTGCCGCATAATTACCGTGGTACTCACATGTCACGTTTTATGGAAGTGTTAAGTGATTATTCGGGCAGAAATCTTTTAGGTGTTGACATTAAAGGATTACTTTATGATATTAAAAACAAATTAGAATCTGAAAGTGCACACGTAAAATTTGAATTTAAATATTTTATAACGAAAAAAGCTCCCATAAGCGAGATGGAATTTCCGGTGGGATATGATTGTTCTTTTAGAGGAGATTTAAACGGAGATGACTATAAATTTATATTAGGAGTAAAAGTTCCGATTACTACACTTTGCCCGTGTTCTAAAGAAATTTCCAAATATTCGGCTCATAATCAACGTACAAATGTTAAAGTTAAAATCAGTTATAAAGAAAATGATATTATTTGGATAGAAGATTTAGTAGAAAAAATTGAAAGTTGCGGGTCAAGTCAAGTTTATTCAATTTTAAAAAGATGCGATGAAAAATACGTAACGGAAACCGCATACGAAAATCCTAAATTTGTTGAAGATGTATTAAGGGATGTAATATGTCTTTTAGAGGAAGATGAAAAAATAACTTTTTATGAAGTAGAAGTAGAAGCACAAGAAAGTATTCATAATCACAACGCTTGGGCTTTTCAAACTAAAAACAAACCGGTTGGAGATAAATAACTATGAAAGAATTATTTAACGATTATGTTCAAACACTTGAAACTTATATTATGTTTCAAATAAAACAAGAAACTCAAAGATTAACTCCCGAGCTTACGGCGAAAGGAAGAAAACCTATATCATTGGCAATGGGAGCTCCCGTTGAGCCACCGCCGGCTTTTGTTAATCAAAAACTTGTTGAATATATGACGGGCGAATCTATGCATTCTTATACTACACCGAAAGGTGAATCATATTTACTTGATGCAATTGCCCAAAGAATGAAATCCCGTTTTAATGTTGAAATGGATACGAAAACTGAAATTTGTTCTTTAATCGGGTCAAAAGAAGGCATTGCGAATATGATTAGAGCATTAATCAATCCGAGTGTTGATATTGAAGAACAAGATATAATCTTAATTCCGGACCCCGGATATGCTTCATACAAAGAAATGGTGAAAGTTTCAGGCGGTTTGGCTTATGGAATTCCGTTAACTCCTGAAAATAATTACATGCCTGATTTGGAACAAGTTGCTCAAAATCTTGAAAAAGACGGTTATTCAATGGATAAGGTTAAAGCTTTAATCGTAAATTATCCGAATAATCCGCTTGGGGCAGTAGCTACAAAAGACTATTTTCAATCAGCTATTGATTTTTGTAAAAAATATAATTTGCTTTTAATGTCCGATGCTGCATATATTGATATGACTTTTGAGGGAGAGCCGCAATCACCGAGTATATTTGAAATTGACGGTGCAAAAGATGTGGCGGTAGAATTTTACAGTTTTTCAAAGCCGTATTCAATGACAGGTTGGAGAATAGGTTGGGTTTGCGGAAATAAAGAAGCGGTAGGAATTTTTGCAAAATTAAAATCTACAATTGATACAGGCATTTACAAACCTATTCAAAAAGCTGCGGCTGCAATATTAAATTCAAAAGAGGGCGACGAATATATTATTGAAGCAAATAAACGCTTTGAACGCAAACAAAAAATAGTTGTTCAAGGATTTAAAGAATTAGGTTGGGATATAGATAAATTAAATCCGCCTAAAGCTACATTTTATTTGTGGTTACCAATTCCGCCACGATATAAAACATCAAAAGAATTTACGGATGCGGTTTTAAACAAATCAGGTGTCGTCCTTGTTCCCGGAAATGCATTCGGAAAAAATGGTGACGGGTGGTTTAGAATGTCAATTGTTGCCTCCGAAAACCAAATGACGGAAGTGATAAAACGATTAAAAGAAGATGGCTTCTATTTTAATATTTAGTGAAAAATTTATTTTAAAAGAGTTTGACTTAAAATAAAAATTAAAAAATGACTTCTGTATTATTCGGGAGTCATTTTATTTTACGTCGTTAAAGATTTATCATTTTTGTGTATACTCTGTTTTTAATAGTTGGAAATCAGATTTTTCAATTTCTTCTTCTGTGATTATTCTTCCGCCATTTTTTAAATATTCATTATAAGCATCAGCTTCATTAGTTAAAATAATGCTACTTTCTTTAAAATCTTTTATATTGTAAACATTATCCAGATAAGAAGATAAATTTATATAAAATCCAACCCGATTGTCAGGAATTATTGCTTTTTCTTTTTTCGTTGCATAATAAAGAAGAATTGCTTCTGTTTTATATCTTGTTTTTGAGAAAAAATTACCACCATGTCCAAGATGATTTTTTATGCCGGTTTTCATTATGTAGTTTATATGATTTATAAAATTTGATTTATAAAACAGTCCAAAAGTAATAAATATAAAAATTAAAATACCTTTTATTAAATTATTTTTAGAAACATAAGAAATGGTAATAAAAAGAATATATACAAAACAAAATAGTATTTGAACATTGGTACTATGATGTCCTACATATAAAATATTATCAGGATTTCGTCCTGCAAAAATTAATAAAAACCAAAATAAATAATTTGAAACAAATAATGCTAAAACTATTTTTACAAAATTTGTTTTATTCTTATAATATTTACAAATAATTACCATTATAAGTAACGAAATAATAAATAATGTACATTCGGAAAAATAATCTTTGATTATTGTTGAACACAAAATGAAATATTCATTTAATGAATTAATTGCTGTTTCAATCATATTTTTAAAACCGTTTAATGTGCCTAGTTCATGTGCACGGTATATAAATCCGGGATTTAAAACATAAAACAATGAAGAAATAAAAAGTATTATTGTCGGTACAATAAATTGTTTTGAATTACTATTCCTTTTTAACAAATCATAAATTAAAATCAATACCAAACTGACAAAAGAAACAAATATTGTTATTTCTGTCGAAATACCGAGCAAAAATGCCAAAATACAAAGATAATAATAATCTTTTTTTGTTAATGTTAAATTATAAGTATAAATATATATAAATTTATTCCAAAATAAAATAAAAAATATAAACGGAAACATAAACCCATAAAAAAAAGAATATAATAATTCTTCATACTGCAAATAAATATCAAAATGATATATGAAGTAACAAGCTAAAACAGTTAAAGGCAGACAAATATATTTAAAAATATTATTTTTAGATTTATTATCAAATAAAAATAATGAAGAAGAGAGCAAAAAGAATATTATAAATGTGAATATTGCTTTCAATATAGCTCCGTAAGTTCTTATCCAAACTATAGGATGAATATTAAAAAGCCCTCCTTGAATCTTTGTTAGGATGTTACTTATATATCTACCGTGATAAACATTATAAAAAAAGTTTTCAAATAATGAAGTATTTTTGTTTATAAAACAAGTTAGCATATCATCATGAGCAATAACAAAATATTGTGATGTTACTAAAGTAAACAATATAATAATACCTAAAACCAATGCATTATTTATTATGTATATGAGCATAGATTTATTTTTCAATATATATTCCTCTTTTGTGTCAATTTAAATTAAAAAACAGAATAACTTTTAATTATGTTGCGAAATCATAAATAATTTTGTGACCCAATCAATTGGGAATTACTCAAACCTATAATAACACAAATAAAACGGAACATATTAATTCATAAAAATGTTGTGTTCTTTCACCTTTTTTGAGAAATTATCGTGGTTGTAATTCAGCAATAGTCGTTTTTTGTTTCAAGGTCACAAAATGATAAAAATGTGACTATGTTAAAATATTCTGTTTGACTTGATTAATCACACACATAATTACCGAAAAAAATTCTTTTGTTCATTTTTTGTTGCAAGAATAAAAGAAAAATTTGTTAAAAAATTTCGAATTTATGAAATGTAAATAGAATATAGTCAAAAAACAATCATTTTTGTATATATTGCAGAACTTGATAACAAAAATTGTTTTTCTTTTGTATATTTTTTGTACCGATAAAAACGGGCAACAGTGGTAAAAAAGAAAAATTTTAAACCTTGCGCATGTATATGGAAAATAAAATGTTGCAAAAAATTTTTTCTTATTTTATAATAAAAATGCAATTGGGATCGTAGCTCAGTTTGGTTAGAGTGTCTGCCTGTCACGCAGAAGGTCGCGAGTTCGAGCCTCGTCGGTCCCGCCATTTAAATTAAGAGCCTTATCAAGAGGCTCTTTTTTAGTGCCTGATTG
>CAZGRH010000102.1:0-5494 GCA_964527005.1 uncultured Muribaculaceae bacterium
CTTGGTCTTTTTCTTTGGCTTGAGCAAGAACAAGAACTTTTTTAACTGCAGTTTTGATAGAAGATTTGAAAGCTACATTTCTTTCATAATTTCTTTCTGCAACTAAAACTCTTTTCTTTGCTGATTTAATATTTGCCATGGTTTTTTTCCTTTCTATTTAGATATAAAATCCGCATAGAGGATTAGTGAGTAAGTTTATTATATAATTTAAAAACAGTTTGTAAACATGATTTTTAACAAATCGTAAAATTTCATAAAAAATAAGCAAAAGTTATTTTTTTCAAACTTTAAATAATAGTAAGTATAAAAAATATTAGCCAAAATAGAATAAAAGTAACAATATAATGCAAATACACAATACACAAGCCAATTATACAAACAAATACAAACATAAAAATCCGAGTCATAAAGGCGGTGCCGAATTTATAAAAGCACTTGCGGATACATCCACATTTACTTCATTAGTTGCTACAGAAGCTTTCTCTACCGGAGGAAGAAGTTATAATGCTTACAAAAGAGGCGGAAAAGACGAATTTAGAGAAAGATTTACGGATAATGTCGTTTCCGCAATTTTTTGGTTTAGCGGAATTACAGCTTTAAACAAAATAGGCGATAAAATCGGCGAACATATTTTTCATATTGAAGATGCAAATTTTGATGTAGGCAAAGATGCACTAAGAACCCCGTTCCAAAACTTAAAAGAAAATGTTTCTAAACAAATAAACGATCCTGAAGCAGCAAAAAAACTTATTAACAAAATAACCGCATTTAAATTTACAAAAGTATTGTTATCTGCAATTTTAGGAACATTTCTTGTCGGATTTGTGTTGCCAAAAGCAAATCAATTCGTTACCAAAAAAATAAAAGAAAAAAAAGCCAAAGATAATAATACTCAAACTAATAATAATTCTCAGTTAATAAACGGATTATCAATAGAAGAATTTGGGAATAAAATAAATAAAAATTCATCAAATCCCGCATTTAAAGGTGTAGATATTTTAAGCATAACGCATAATTTGGAAAACAACCCCAAACTAAAATTAGCAATTACCGATGTAGGTATTTTAGGTGGTCGTGTAGCAACTGCGAGAAATGCGGATGAAGCAAGAGAATTTTTAATTCAAGATTCTATAGCACCGATTTTCTATTATTTGTGTACTCCGGCTATATATGCAGGATTTCAACTTGCAACAAGAAGTAAAAAATTAACTGAAATTGATACTGTTGCCGCAAAACAAATAATTCAACACGCAAAAGAACAAATAAAGCAAAAAGGTGCAATGAATGTTAACGATTTTGCAAAAAATGTTATAGGCACAATGAATGACAATTCAAAAAATTTATTAAAAGAACTTCATTTTAATTCAGATGTAATTTCTTTATCAGAATTACAAAAACATATTAAAAATTCGAATTTAATTAACAAAGCAAAAGCGATGGCAGAATTACAACCGAAACAAGCCGGAATAGGAGCAGTTTTAACGAAACAACAAGTTGAAGATGTTTTAAAAAACGGTTCACTTAACTCGCCTGAATTTATGAAATCAATATTTAGTACTAAATTCAAAGAAGATTTAACAAATCCGTTAAAATTTATTCCAATGGAAAAAATAACCGGATTTAGACAAAATATTGATGATTACGCAAACGAAATAATTAAAATTGCAAATAAAAAGAATAACGGCATGGTAACTGAACAATTATTAAAACAAGTTCAAAGAAAAAGCTTTACAATGTCCGCAATATTCAGAATTATTGCAATTGTTGTTCCGGGATTGTGCTTAGGTTTTGTAGTTCCAAAACTGCAACAAGCAGTTACCGCCAAAATAACAGGTTCATCAGCAGCTCCCGGTCTTAGAGAACTTGACAGTTAACAAGCACATTAACTAAAACAAGTTTATTTAATTGCTAATTCTATGGCACTAATCATGCCTGCAGGGTTTGCCTCATTTTTACCTGCAATATCAAACGCAGTACCATGTGCGGGCGAAGTTCTTAAAACATTTAATCCGATTGTAGTATTAACTGAACTTTCTTGTTCTAATAATTTTAAAGGTATTAAGCCTTGATCATGATATAACGCAACATAACAATCAAAATCGCAAGGTTCATTTGTACAAGTTTTAAATAATGTATCAGATGGAAACGGTCCCGTTATATTTATTCCGATATTTTGCAAATATTCAACGGCAGGAATTATTTCATCAATTTCTTCTATTCCGAATATTCCTTTTTCACCGCAATGAGGATTTAAAGAGCAAATAGCAATTTTCGGATTTTTTATTCCGATTTGTTTTTCCAATGCTTGAACGAGATTTTGAATTTTTTGAGTAATTATATCTTTTGTAATAAAACAAGGAACATCTTTAAGCGCAATATGTCTTGTTAAGAGAAAAACAGAAAATGCAGAATTTATAAAAAGCATTTCCGCTTTTTGATTTTTATTGGCTATATATTGTTCAATTACTTCAGTTTGTCCCGAATAATTATGTCCTGCCATCCGTATTGCATTTTTAGATAGCGGTGCGGTAACGATTGCTTCTATTTCACCGCTTAATGCCATATCACAAGCTTTTTTTAAGGCGCAAAAAGAAAATTCACCCGCTTCTTCCGTTTCTTTGCCAATTTTTATATATTCTTTTTCAAACGGTATTTGAATAACTTCGTAATCTTTTTCCAACGATAAATCAAATTTTTCTTTATAATAATCCAAGATATTATTATTAGCTATCAATACAACCTTTTCTTTTGGTAAATCCAAAAAATTAAGCGCTTTAATAATAATTTCCGGTGAAATACCGTTAGGATCACCCATTGTAATTGCAATTTTCTTCATTATTTATCCTGTTCAAAATATCTGACAATATCTATTAAAGTATTTTGTGTTCCCAAATTTCCCGATTTAGTGACAATTAGTTGCTTTTTATGGTCAATTCCAAGCGGAATGGCAGGAGCAACGGTATCAACTATTTCTATATTACTGCTTCCGATAGCTCTGCAACATTTGTAAGATGTTTCACCGCCAATTGTAATTAAAACCGCTTCTTTTTGAGATAACACACTTCTTGTTATTGCAGCCAAATAATCACAAATTTTCGAAATAAACGTATCTTTTGTAATTTCATGTTCAATCAACAAATTATTAAGTTCTTCTGTATTTCCGATTAAATCGGAAGAATGAATAACAACCGTATTGTCTTTTACCAAATTATTTGAAACTCTTTTTGCAATATCTTCAAAATCATCAGAAAAAATATTTTCCGGTTTTATCGGAATAAAATATATGTTATCAATACTGTCGTTTTCTTCCAATCTTTTTATTTGAGCGGAAGTCATATCCGTAGCACTGCCTGATACAATCAATTTAGGAATTAGAGGAACATTATAATTTTTTACAATTTCATCTTCACTATCAGGATGCCATAATTTACCTAAAGCCTGAGCGCCTCCCGCACTGCCGCACGGAAGTATACTGTAAGAACTTTTTGTTATTGCCAAAGCTATTTGTTCCAAATCTACGGACGATACAGCATCTGCAACAATTAATTTTTTACCTTTTGAAATTAATTCATTTAATTTTGAAAGTATTGGTCCCGCACCTTTCATAACGGTATCAAGATTAATTAAATCGACCCAATCATCATGTTCATTATCCAATTGATGTTTAATAAGATTAACAATATTTGATTCATTAACGGGACATAGCGGATCTCTAGAAAATTCCGTTCTTTGAATAGGAATTCCTTTTAATAAGTGATAACCGCCAACGGTTGTTCTGCCCTCGTTCGGAAATGCGGGAAATATAACTGCCGCCTGTAAATTTAAAGAATTCAATAAAGCAATTATTTCATTTGCGAAATTCCCTCTTAAAACAGAATCCATTTTTTTGTAAATATATTCAAATCCGTATTTCTTAAAAATGCTTTCCGAAACATTACTTACTCGTTGAACCGAAACATCTTTTTCGGCGTTACGTGTTTCCGTCGAAACTGCAAAAACCTCTGTTTGTAAGTTTTCATCAATAACTATTTCTTCACCGAAAGAAACTTGCGTTTTACAACCTCGAAGAAAAAATTGAAGTGAAGTATCATTTGCGCCGGTTAAATCATCCGCAATGATACCAATATAATTAGAAGTATTCATCTTTTATTAATTCTCGTTTTTACTGCCAAGAAGTCGCATTGAATTAGCACGAATAAAGAAACGTTCTTTTTGTGAACCGTCAGCACCCGTCCATTTGCTTGAAGCCAAACGCCCGTCAATACAAACTTGACGACCTTTTTTGACATATTCTCCCGCGACTTCAGCTGATTTATCCCATAATTCAATGTTAAACCAATCTGTTGTTTCTGATTTTGTTTTATAATCCCATCTTGACACTGCAACAGAAAATGTTGTTTTAACTTTTCCTGATTCAAAATATTTAACTTCGGGGTCTTGTCCCGCTCTTCCGACTATAACTACAGAATTCATACTTAATTACCTTACTACATTTCTTATACGTTTATTAAGATTATAGAAAAAAACATTAATTTTTGCAAAAAAAGACAATTTTGTATTAAGAATTAATAAATTAATAAGGACTTTACTATAACGAAAAGCCCTTATTATTCTTTTTGCACAATTACGAATTGTTTTTTTCTTGTTGTTTTACAATTGCATCAATCAATCCCGAAAATAACGGATGGGGACGTTCGGGACGTGATTTAAATTCAGGATGGAATTGACAAGCTACAAACCAATCATTTTGCGGAAGTTCAACCATTTCACAAAGCATTCCGTCTGGTGATAAACCCGAAAATACCAAACCATTATCAGCTATTTGTTTTCGATATTCATTATTTACTTCATATCTGTGTCTGTGACGTTCAAAAATAACATTGGAACCATATACTTTTTCCGCTTTTGTACCTTTTTCAATATGACATTCATATTGCCCCAATCTCATTGTACCGCCATAACCCTCAACATCTTTTTGTTCTTGCATTAAATCAATTACGGGGTATTGTGTATGTTCATCAAATTCCATTGAATTAGCATTCTTCAAGCCGACAACATTTCTTGCATATTCAATAACTGCGCATTGCATACCCAAGCATAATCCTAAAAACGGCAAATTATTCTCTCTTGCATATCTGATAACATTAAGTTTACCCTCAATGCCTCTAATACCAAATCCTCCGGGGACAACCAATCCGTCTACATCAGATAAAGCTTCTTTCGCTTTTTCATAATCCACACACTCTTCCGAATTAATCCATTTTATACTAATCCGTGCATTATGCGAGTATCCTGCATGCTTTAATGATTCTACGACAGAAATATATGCATCCGATAATTTTGTATACTTGCCGGCAATGGCAACTTTAATTGTTTTTTGAGGATTTTTAATTGTATCAACCAATTTTATCCAATTGGTTAAATCAGGTTTTACATCTTCCATCATTAATCTTTGAAGTACAACTGTTGCCATATTTTGTTCTTCAAGTGCAAG
>CAZGRH010000103.1:0-5474 GCA_964527005.1 uncultured Muribaculaceae bacterium
GTCGGTGCAGTCGGATTTTCAACAGGATCTTTACATCCGCATTCGCCATTATCGTGATGACAATCGTCAACAGTACATCCGCAATACAATTCACTTTCGTTTAATCTATAATTAAATTGAGGAAGTTTTAAACTTACACCATCTTCAAATTTTGAATTACCATTTTTATCAACAAAGCTATATGCTTTCATTCTGTCTGTGTTTAATACTGCATCAGAAATAATTTCTTCTAATGATTTACCTTCAGTACTATTTACGGAAATCACGTCAAAAACACCATAATTATGATAACCGTTTTGATCTTCATAAGGCGCCGTAAATATTTCAAGATTTGAATATACGATTTGCTTCATAATTTCTGTAGCAATTTCATCACCGTAATTTACTGAATCATTTAATTTTATTTCGCCGTCTTCAACGAAAGCAAATCGTCCGTTGCCGTCCGGTGATGAATAGAATTGTAATAAATCTTTAATAGAGTACACATCACCTGCTTTTTTTACCGAATTTTCAGGCATTCCTTTAATTGCGATAATTCTGTCATTTTGTCCGTCATTTACTGCTGCCGGAGAAATTTGATAAATTATTGAATCTTTTGTACCTTCATTAATTTTTATATTATTCGCTTCAGTTCTGAATGTTTTTACAACCGGTAACGAAATAGCAATTAATTCTTGATTTGTATTTTCGTCTAAAGCCCTGTTTATGTCCGTAATACTGCCAAGGTTAAGTATTTCTTTAAAATTCATTTCGTCGATTGTATTTTCAAATTCTGCAGCATTTGCGGGAGAATTTACAACCGCATAAACAATATCCCTGTATGCTTCGTCAGAAAGATTTTCACCATAAGCTGCACGAATCATTTCATCGAAAGATTTGAATTCTCCGTTCAACAATTCATCAGAATCTTTTATAACACTGGCCGAAGTCATGCTCGGTGAATATGTTTTTGATGATGTTGTAAATTTAACATTTTCAATTTCACTGCCTTGAGCTTGGTAAACAATTGCAGACGGCATTATAAGCAATCTTGTATCCAAAAGTTGGTCGGAACTTGATTTTCCTTTATACAAATTTAATTCACCGATTTGATTGTAACTGCTTACTTCATTTCCGATTTCATTTTGAATATATTTTGCCAAAGACGGGTTTGATTGTACAATTTCATCAATCATTTTATTTTTAATATTTGCTTTGGTTTCGTCGTTAAATTGTGATAAAGCTTCAGAATATACTTTATCAATAATTTCGTTTAAATTATTACCCTCTGTATCAGAAGTTGATTTACCCTCTGTGATTGTCACAATGATTGTACCTTTTTCATTTGACGGTAAATTATTGTTAGGATAAATCATTATTTCCGTATTTTCGGACGGAATATAAATTTCGGATATAGGAAGTGCGTCTAATGAAATATCCGTTAATTTAATTGTTTCAACGATATTGTTATCTATATCGGATTTATTATTTGTTCTTGCTTGTTCGCAAGAATTTAACCCAGTAGCAGCAAGTAATGTTAAAGGGATTGTTGCGGCAACCGCTACTGCTGTTTTAGTAGCATTTGGAATACCTGATGTTGATTTTTTTGTTTCGCTCGGCGCTGTCGGTGGAGTTGACGGCGCATCAGCCTTGAACATTACAGACCTATACGGCTTATTTAAAATGTTATTAATTCTCATGCTATTCTCCTATCTCTTTTTAATTGTACAGAACTAAAAAAGCAAAAAAAACAAATTTGCATTAATTTTTTATATTTTTAAATATTTTTTACATTTATTAACATAAAATATTTATAATCTTATTGTTTTCAAACATTGTTAATTATAAAATTTTAAAATAATGGGAAAAGCAAAAAAACGAAATTTTAATAAAAATACGGATATAATCGGTTCTGTTATTAAACGCAAAACCGTTGTAGATGACGTTATTTGTGCAATTAAAAACAATAATTTTTCAACCGATATAAAAAATAATATAACTCTTTTCGGCATTACGGCGGAAGAATTACTGGAAGCAGGTGCTTCAATAGAAGAAATTTCCGCCGTTAAAAATGTCCTTAATTAATCATGTATCGTAGACAATCTGTTTTTAGAATTATAAAAATTTATTTAATTCTTCAAAAGTTGTTTTTTCTTGAACTGATGTTGAAAGGTGTTTAATTGTTAAATAGTTATTTTTTACTTCATCTTCGCCTAAAATTATGGCATGCTTCGCAATTTTTGCCGCTTTTTTCAATTGCTTTGCAAATTTCCCAGAATTATGGTCAAATTCCGCACTATATCCGTTTTGACGCAATTTGAACGTTAATTTAATAGCCTCTGCTTGATTATCGGAAACAATGAAAAAATCCAATTTAAAATCTTCACATTTCGGCAATAAAGCATTAAGTCTTTCCATCCCCATTGCCCAACCTACTGCCGGAGTATGAACTCCGCCTAAGGTTTCAACTAAGCCGTCATAACGACCTCCGCCGCATACCGCATTTTGCGAACCCAAACAGTTTGATTTTATTTCAAATACAGTTTTTGTGTAATAATCCAATCCCCTTACCAAAAAAGTATTTTCAACAAATTTAATATTTAATTCTTTTAAATAATTTTTAAGTTTATCATAATGTTGAGAACATTCATCACAAAGCTTTATACCTGAAATTTTTCCTTTTAAATTATATTCTTCAAACAGTTTATTACAATTTTCGTTTTTACAATCTAATATTCTTAACGGATTTTTTTCAAATCTGTTTTGGCAATCTTCGCACAAATCAGTCAAAAACGGTCTAATTGCTTCTTTTAATTGTTCTTTATACCGCTCTCGGCACTTATTACAACCTAATGAATTAATTTCAACAACTAAATCATTAAGTCCTAATTTGTTTAAATATTCAACCGCCAATGCGATACATTCCGCATCTGCCGAAGCATCTTGAATTCCGAACATTTCAACTCCGACTTGGTGAAATTGACGTTGTCTTCCTGCTTGCGGTCTTTCGTATCTGAACATTGGTCCTTTGTACCATAATTTTATCGGCGGACTTTCTCTGTAAAAGTTATGTTCTAAATATGCACGAACGACTCCCGCCGTATTTTCCGGTCTTAATGTTAAACTTCTGTCACTTTTCAAAAATGTATACATCTCTTTATTGACAATATCGGTAGTATCGCCAACTCCACGTTCGAATAATCCCGTATCTTCAAAGATGGGTGTTCTTATTTCTTTAAAATTCGCTTTTGAAAATACCTCTTGCGCTGCATTTTCCAGTCTGTACCACTCGTTAATATCTTGCGGTAATATATCTTTTGTACCTTTTGGTGCTTTTATACTCATTTTGTCCTCTTTTATTTTCTGCTTTGATTTTATTATATTATAAAAACCATTCATTGTTTCTTTTAGTATTGATTATATTCCTGTTTGTGTTTCTTTGAAACAATTTATTTGGAACAAAAAATTCGATATGTATTTTTTACTGAATTTGCGGGAAATATTTAAAATGATTTATATGGGTATGCAAATTACAAATTCCGTGCCGACACCTTCTTTTGAAGTGAAAGAAATGCTGCCTTTATGCAGTTCTATTATTTTTTTAGAAATAGAAAGTCCAAATCCCGTGCCAATACCTATTTTTTTTGTTGTAAATCCGACATTAAATATTTTATTTTGCACATTTTGCGGAATACCTGTTCCGTTATCTTTTATTTTGACCGTTAAATTTTGATTGTTTATTTCCGTAGAAATTATAATTTCTCCCGTTTGAGAATTCGGAATGCTATGACAAGCATTTACCAATAAATTCATAAACACTTGATTTAACATGTTGACACTGCACATGACCTGCGGAATTTGTGAATAATTTTTAACGATTTTAATATTGTCTTTTAATTCGTGCGTAATTAATTTTAATGTTAAGTCAATTTCTTTATTAATGTCAGCTTCTTGAAATTCTGCTTCATCAAGACGTACAAACCTTTTTAAAGATTTAACAATATTTGAAATTCTGTTTATGGCTTCATTATCTACATTATTTAATTCTTTTATAATTTGTAAATTTTTAGAAGAAAGAATATTTTCTTTATTTAAAAGTTTTTCAATTATTTTATTGTTTGAATTTATTGAAGCAAGCGGAGTATTGATTTCATGTGCTACACCTGCAACCAATTGCCCTACGGACGCCATTTTTTCCGTATTTATCAGTTGTATTTGCGTTTCTTTTAATTCCGAAAGAGTTTTTTCCAACTTTTTATTTTTCTTTTTTAATTGTTCAAACAAATTGCTTTGAATTATTGAGCTTGAAAGTTGAACTGCAATTGATTGCAATATTTCATTATTTTCTTCTTTTAAAAATTTATGTTTGGTAAATGTAACAATTATTCCCAATAATTTATTTTTGTTATAAATCGGAATAATTATACGATTTACGCTTTTTGGCAAAATTGTTTCAGCATTTAAAAATTCTTTTAAACATAAAGAAAGTACAATATCTTTATTCCTGATGTTTTTTATAACTTCTTCTTCGTATTCCGTAATGGTATTTATTTTTTCGGAATTATTTACCGAATGCCTAATTTTAAAAGCATTTTTATCTTTTACAGAAAAATATGTTTTATAAGAACCCAAAAGATTATGAATTTCAAAAAGAGTTGAATCTAAAATGTTTTCTATATTATTTGTTTCACGAATTACTAAAGAAATTCTGTTAATAATCGCCATTTTTAAAACTTGTGCTTGAGAATTTTCTTGTAATTTCGCAAATTTTTTATTTAAATCTTTTTCTTCTTTATATTTTTTTGTTAAATCTTCTAATTTTTTTCTTTCGTTAAAAAGAATGTTTTCATTTGTAATATCTTTTAAAATAAGGACTTTATAACCGTTTAAAATAAAAGAATGTAAATAAAAATAAGAGTACTCTTCGTTGATATTTTGAAAAGAACAAACGGTATGAAAACTTTCTTTGGAAGAAAAAACGAAATCTAAAGGAGTATAAATGTTAAAATCTTCAGAATTTAAAAAGCAAATATTGAAGTTAAAATGCTTTTTTAGTTTTGATATTGTTTTAAATCCTTTAAAAAAAGTCAAAAAAACATGATTGGCAAAAAATATTTCACCATTACCATCAAATACGCAAACTGCGTCGATAAAATTTTCAAAAAAAGAAAAATCTTTCATTATCATCTACTGAAACAAACAAAAATGATTATAAATAGCAATTACTATACCTAACAAAGCACCGACAAAAACTTCAAAAGGGGTGTGTCCTAAAAGTTCTTTTAATCTTTCCGTCGGCATTTGTTTATGTTCATAAAAATCATCACTGATTTTATTTAATGTAGCCGCAATTTTTCCTGTTGAGCGTCTTAAACCTGCCGCATCATACATTATTACAAAAGCATAGCCTATTGCAATTGCAAATTCAACGGAATCAAATCCGCAAATTAATCCTACGGTTGTTGATAAAGCAATAACTCCCGAGGTATGAGAAC
>CAZGRH010000104.1:0-4992 GCA_964527005.1 uncultured Muribaculaceae bacterium
AATTTTTGCCAAAACATAATTATCTTGTTTGAATAAATTTTCGGGAGCAACATTGTTTTTTTTCGCAAAACCTAAAGCCGCTTTTGTTAAATTGCCGTTTTCATCATAAGCTATATTGCAAATCGGACCTTTTATTGTTTTTTGAACATCGTCTTGTTTATCGGGAAGATTTTCAATTATTACTGCAATACGGCGAGGTGTTGCATATACGTTAATATTTGAAAATTTAATTTCATTTTCTTCTAAAACTTTAGAAAATTCTGATTTTAGTTGTTCCATTGCTGACGGAATAAATTTATAAGCGAGTTCTTCGGTTCCGATTTCTAATAAATATTTATTCATAATGACCCTCATAGTAAAGTATTTTATAAGTAAATCATACCTTAAAAAAATAATTAGTAAAATAAGCGGTATAAAATAACTTATTTTTATGAGTTGCCTAAGCTGAATATTTTGTAAATTTCTTCGTCTGAAAGTTCCGTAATAACTTTTTCGCCCTCAAACACTGCAAGATTTACAAGTTCTTTTTTTTGCTTTATCATTTCGTCAATTTTTTCTTCAAATGTACCGATTGTAACTAAACGATGTACCATTACATTTTTATTTTGACCTATACGATAACTTCTGTCTGTTGCTTGTTCTTCAACGGCAGGATTCCACCATAAGTCATAATGGATAACATTTGTAGCGGAAGTTAAATTTAATCCTGTTCCTCCGGCTTTTAAAGAAAGTAACATGATTTTTTGATCGGGATTTGATTCAAATTCTTGTAACATTTCTTGTCTTTGGTTTGTATTTAACGAACCGTGGAAAAATAACGGTGATACGCCAAGTTCGTTTTGTATGATAGTTGAAAGAATGTTTCCCATTTCTTTGTATTGAGTAAATGCAATAACTTTTTCTTCATTTTGCAAAATTTGAGATAACAAAGAAATGAATTTTTCGGTTTTTCCCGAAACATCTTTTGTCATTTCGCCGTATTTTAAGTATTGGAACGGGTGATTACATATTTGTTTTAAAGCCGTAATCAGTTTGAAAATTACCCCTCTTCTGTTTATACCTTTTTGACCCGCAACTTCATTCATTAATGTGTTGAGTGTTTTTTCGTATAATGCTGCTTGAGTTTTTGTTAAATAACAATATTCATCCAGTACCATTTTTTCAGGAAGGTCGTCAATGATTGTTTTATCTGTTTTTAAACGTCTTAAAACAAATGGAGAAATTGATAATTTTAATTTTTCCGCTTGTTCATATTGTTTAAATCTTTCAATCGGAATGGCATAACATTTTTGGAAATCTCTTATAGAACCGAGATAACCTTTATTGATAAAGTCAAAAATACTCCAAAGTTCCGTTAATTTGTTTTCAACGGGAGTACCTGTCATTGCGATTTTAACATCGGATTTTAATGATTTAACCGCAATGGTTTGAGAAGTATCAGGGTTTTTTATATTTTGTGCTTCATCAACAACAATCATTCCCCAAGTTGTTTTTTTGATTTCTTCAATATCAATACGCAATATAGCAAAAGTTGTAATAATAACATCTGCTTTTAAATCAAGTTCTCTTTCGGCTCCGTGGTAAAAACTGACTTTTAATTCGGGAGCAAACATATTAAGTTCTTTTTTCCAATTACCCATTAACGTCGTCGGACAAATTACAAATACAGGTGCTTTAAGTTTATTTTCTTCTTTGAGTTTTAAAATTAAACTGATAACCTGAATTGTTTTACCCAACCCCATATCATCAGCAATACAAGAACCGAATCCTTTAGTTGTATTTGTGTAAAGCCATTTTAAACCGCTGCTTTGGTACGGACGTAATTCTCCGTTTAAACCGTCAGGCGGAGTTATATCTATGGATTTTCCTATATCTTTAACTATACTTGCGAAAGCTTCGTCATAATCAAATTCATATTCTTTTAAATGTCCTGAAAATGCGGCATGCAACATTTCCATTCTTGATATTTTATCAATTTGCGGATCTTTTAATTTTTTAATTATTGCTTGTGCTTCATTTTGGTCAATTAAAATGTATTTATTTTTGTATTCAATAATGCCGTTAGCATCTTTAACAAGTTTTTCAAATTCTTCAACGCTGATTTTTTCATCGCCGATTGATACGTAAAAAGAAAAATCGAATATACTTGAAAGACTAATATTACTGCCTTTTCCGTTTAAAATATCCGCAACATCTTGTTCTCTCGATGTTTTTATCTTCGCATTTATAGAAGCTCTCGGGACAACAATATTTCCGAAATTCGGCGGATAATTAATATTAATTCCCGCTTTATTCAAGTAATATGATGTGTGAATCATAAGTTTATAAACTTCATTTAAAGATAAGTACATCTTTAAGTTTTCTTCATCTTCAAATAGGTTTTCTAAATTGCTATAATATCGCAAAGCGTAATTTAATTGTTTTTCTACGATATTTACCAAATAAGAGTTTTGGTAGCCCCAAGTTGTCCCGTCTTTATATATGGAAAGTAATTCTTTTGCTTGTTCTTTTGCATATTTTTTGTCATTCGGCTTAATTGAAACCGTTAAAGCAAATTTATCTTCTTCAATTTTTTCAATGTCTAATTGAGGGCTGACGGGATATTTACCGATGTAAATTTCGTCAAGCCATTCGCTGATTGCTTCCGCTAAATCTAATGAACGAATAAATCTTTTGTTGTTTACGGGTTTTATAAAGTGAACCGAAGATATAATATCTTTAAATCTGTATGCTTTAAATCCTAAAAATTTAAAAATTACGTAGTTTAAATAGTTTTCAATTAATTTATCCGCAATATTTTTTATATCGGAAATTTCGGTAAAATCAAGCGAATAAATTTCGTCAATTGAGGATTGCAGACAATCACTGATTGAAAACATTTCGTAAGAAATTTTAAAATTATTATCGGTTTTATTAACTTTCGGTAAAAAATACATTTTTTCTACTGCTTTTTTAACGAATTGAGTTAATATATTTAAAATTTTAAAAGAGTCGGAAATGCTTTCATTTTCCACAACAGAATCAAATCCTGAAAAATATTCCCAAATTAGTTCCAAAGGAACTTTGTATCCGATTTTGTCAACGCTTTTTCCGTTTTCTTCTACGGTGTAAGCAACGGAAGAAAATCTGTACAAAGAACCTTTTGATTTTAAATAAAAATCAAAATTGTTAGTAGGTGTAACAAAAACTTCCAATCCTTTTTTGTCATCAAAAATATAAAACTTTGTATTTTTAATTACATTACTTGAATTTTGAAATGTTGTGGCAAATTCGTCTTCTACCAGTTGATAGATAGTACTCAGCATTAATCTGAAATCTTTTTTTTCGCAACCTACGGGGTTTTCTGTTAAATTGTAAAATAATTCGTCTATGTTATTCTTTTTAAATGAAAATGCAAATTTATTTTCATTAAGTGTTTCGGATGTCATGGTAACCTCTAAATATAATTATATATAATATTATTACATAAAAATTTTTGCCGATATATATTTTCTTGTTATGATTTTTATGCTTATTTTGTTATAATTCGGTTATTATTTAATTTTACGGTTAATAAATACATTTTGATACGGAGTAATTATGAAATATAAAAGTTGTCATTTAACAGAACATGGTATATCAATAAATGTTGATTCAATTCAAGCTTGTTGTTTATCAAGAGAATTTGACAAAGGACAACTTATGATTGTTCCAAAGTATGAGAATGGTGAAATTAATTGGGATAAACTGTTTGAAATAAAAAGAAAACAACGTGAATTTCAAAAAATAAAAGATTTGTCAGCTTGTGAGGGTTGTTATAATTTAAGAGAAGAAGATTGGGACGAAGACGATTATATTTCTTATATAAATTTTGACCATTGGAGTCAGTGTAATTCAAATTGTATATATTGTTCGGTTCGGGCAAATAAACCAAAAACAAAAAATAATATATTGAATGCGGTTAAAGAATTAATAAAACAAGGAAGATTTAAAAATAGCGGTGAAATAACTTTTCAAGGCGGAGAACCGACTGTTTTAAAAGAGTTTGAAGCGCTTTTAAAATTATTTATCAAAGAGGGTTCAAAAGTCAGAATACACTCATCGGGAATTTTATTTAGCCGTGCTATTCGTGACGGCTTGAAAAATGGAACTGTAACAGTTGTAATTTCGCCTGATTCTGCGAAACGTGAAACTTATAAAAAAGTAAAAAGAGTTGATAAATCAAATAAAGTTTGGGATAACATAAAACATTACAGAAAAGGTTTAAACAAAGAATTTGCCCCGAATGTAAAGGTTAAATTTATTATTATTCCTGCCGTAAATGATACTTATGAAGAAATAACATTATTTTTAAATAAGATAAAAGATTTGGACATTAAAAGTATAATTGTTGATGTTGAATACACTTATGCAAACAGGAATATAAAAAATATTTCTCCGCACATATATATGTTAATGGATTATATTGAAAATTTTGCAAATAATAACGGTATATTTTTTGATTTGTATGATTCGGCAAAATATGCTGTTCAAAACAGAACTTTTGAAAAAAGTAATGATTTTAATATTGATCTTTTCGAAAAATATAAAAAAGAAAATGAAAGTAAAAATGTAAAATATGCGAATTAAAATATTACATGTCAAAACCGCATGCTTATGCTAGAATTTAGTAAGTATTTGGAGGAAAGCATGATTAGCACAGATGATGTAAGACATGTTGCAAAGCTTGCAAGATTAGAGCTTACGGAAGAAGAAACAATTAAATATTCAAAACAATTGGGTGATATTATAAAATATGTGGAACAAATGAATGAAGTTGATACTACAGGTGTTGAACCAATGCCTCACCCTATTCCCGTATATAATGTTATGAGGGAAGACGAAGAAAAATCCGAGCAAACAAAAGAAGAAATGATGGCGAATGCTCCGTATGAAGAAGACGGATTTTTTAGAGTACCTAAAATTAATTAAGAATTGAGGGAATAATGACAAAATATATTTTTGTAACAGGCG
>CAZGRH010000105.1:0-4981 GCA_964527005.1 uncultured Muribaculaceae bacterium
TTAAAATTATTTGATTTTAACAATGAAATCGAAAGTAAATTCAAATAAACAGAATTTTTTTCAATTTCAACTGCTTTTGATAAATATTCTTGAGCATTAATAAAATCTTCTTTTGTAAAATAGCAAAGTCCCAAATAATAATAGTATGCAGGATTACTATTTTGTAATTCCGATGCTTTTTGAAAATTTTTGATTGCGTTTTCAAGTTCGTTCATTGAAAAATAAATAAGTCCTAAGCGGTAATAAAATCTGTCGTCTTCAGCGTTTAATTTAATTGCTTTATTTAATAACTCAATTGCTTTATCATAAGATGAAATTTCAAAATATACCGAGGATAATATATCATAAATTTGAACGTCCTCAGAAGCTAAAGTTAACATTTTATCTTCTATTAAAAGAATTTCATTATATTTTTTCTGTTTTAAATAACAAATACTAAGAGTTTTGTATGCATCCGAATATTCTTCTCGTAGTTTTATAACTTTTTTTAAAATATCTTCCGCTTCTTTTAGCTTGTTTTGTTCTATATATAAAAGAGATAAATAATATAAAGACAGTGCATCTTCGGAATTTTCAAGTTGTAATGATTTAAAATTTTCCGTTGCTTCATCGAAAAATCCCAAATTAATGTTACAAAGTCCCAAATATTTAATAAGTTCTTTATCGTATTCATTATTTTCCAGCAAATCTAAAATTAATTTTTTTGCGTTTTCAAACTCATTTTTATTAATAAAATTTATTACTGATTCTTTATTCATAATTTAAACTCACTCTCTTTGAATATTATAACAAATCAATAAAAATTTGAACAAATAGTTAATTTATGGTTTAATAATGTGAAATTATCAAAAAACAGAGAGGATTTGAAATGGCAGAAAGAACATTTTTAGCAATTAAACCGGATGGCGTAAAACGAAATTTAATCGGAAAAATTATTACAAGATTTGAAGAAAAGGGCTATAAAATTATTGGTTTAAAAATGTTAAATGCAACTATGGAAATGGCAGAAAAACATTATGCGGAACACGTAGGCAAACCATTTTATCCTCGTTTGGTAGATTATATTACATCAGGACCTATAGTTGCAATGGTACTTGAGGGCGAAAATGTAATTGCGGAATCAAGAAAAATGATGGGAAAAACACGACCGGAAGAAGCTGATACAGGTTCAATTCGTTCTGATTATGCAATTAATCAAGAAATGAATATTATTCATGGTTCTGATTGTCCTGATAGCGCAAAAAGAGAAATTGCAATTTATTTTAAAGAAGAAGAACTTTGTCCGAATTGGACTACAATGCTAGAGATGTTAACAAATGGCTAATAAATATTTTTCGTTTGAATTATTAAAAGAAGATAAAAAAACAAAAGCAAGAGCAGGTATTTTACATACTCCCCACGGTGATATTGAAACTCCTATTTTCATGCCCGTAGGAACTCATAGTGCGGTTAAAATGTTAACAATGCACCATTTAAAAGAAACGCAAGCTCAAATTATATTATCAAATTCGTTTCATTTGTTTTTAAGACCCGGAAATAAATTAATAAAAGAATTCGGAGGACTTCATAAATGGATGAACTGGGATAAACCTATATTGACGGATTCTGGCGGTTTTCAAGTTTTTAGTCTTGCTCATTTAAATAATATTACGGAAGACGGAGTTAAGTTTAAAGAACCTAAAACCGGAGATGAGTATTATATAAATCCTGAAATTTCAATGGAAATACAACAAGACTTAGGTCCTGATATCGCAATGGCATTTGACCAATGTGCGCCGTATCCGTGTGATTATAATCAAGCAGTTAAAGCAATGGATAGAACTCATCGTTGGCTTGAAAGATGTTTTAAGGCACATACAAGGGAAGATCAAGCATTATTTCCGATATGCCAAGGTGCTTTTTTCGATGATTTAAGAGAAAAATGTGCTTATGAAGTATCGCAATATGATGCAGTAGGATACGCAATCGGCGGAGTAAGTGTAGGAGAACCGACGGAATTAAAAAATCATTTGGTGGAATTTACCGCACCGTTATTGCCTCATAACAAACCTCGTTATTTAATGGGGGTAGGAACACCCATTGATTTATTGGAGGGTGTAAAACGAGGCGTAGATATGTTTGATTGTGTGCTTCCGACAAGAAATGCCCGCCATGGTTCTTTCTTTACTTATGAGGGTAAGAAAAACATTAAAAACAAACAATTTGAGCGTGATGCAGCACCTTTAGACGAAAAATGCGATTGCTATGCCTGTAAAAATCATTCAAGAGCATATATAAGACATTTGTACCGAATGGGAGAAGCAAATGCGCAAATTTTTTTGTCCATTCATAATACAAGATTTTTATTAAAATTTATTCACGATATGCGACAAAGTATTTTAAATGATAAATTTGAAGAATTTTATAATGAATATGCGGGAATTATTTAAATTCCCGCTTTTTGTTTATAACTCATTACATTCCTATGTTTTGGTCTAATTTTAGTGTATCTGCAATCGAAAATAAATCGATTAATTCTAAAATAATTGCTCTGTAATTGCTAATTTTAGTTGCAGGTTTTGTTATAGGGATTTCAAACCAATCGGAATAAGACGGTAAACATATATTTACCATTCCTTTTTCAAATGATACAGTGATTTTTTTTGCAAACGGTTTTTTACATAATTTAACCAATCTGTTCATAAAAGCCGGAGTTATTAAATATCTTGCTTCTATTTGATCATTTCCGTATACGTCAAATAGTTTTTCAAAAGTTGTATCTTCCAAATAAATTCTTCTTTCTGACGGAAATTTAATTGCAAAATCTCTTTTTATGATTACATTGTTTTTAAAAGGTTTAAAAGATTTAAATGTAATTAATATTCCTTTGAATACACGCACAACTCGTTTGTTTTTGCCGCTGCCGGTTTCGTGTTTTAAATCTAATTCGGCAATTGTTATATCAATATCGTTATATTTTCCTGTAATATAATCATCACAGTAAAATCTGTTAAAATATGATATTAATTCCAAGCTTTTCGCATATTCTTTTATTTTATTTGAATATAAATTTTTGTCTTGAAAATTTAAATCACCGATGTAAGTAAAAAGTTTTGGTAAAATTATTTTTTTTGCTCTGTTTTTATAATGTTTTATAATAAATCCGTTTAAACTTATTCCGATAATTATTATAAAAATTTCTAACCTAAAATCATATATTTGATTTTTGATTACAAACAAATAAATAAAATATGAAAAAATTATCAAAGTAATAAGGCTGATAATTACAATTGCCAAAATATAAAATTTTCTAAATTTTTCAACGTCAGTTAAATATTTAACAATTTTTTTATTACAAAAATCACGAAAATCCGCAGAAAAAACATCTCTTTGAATTTTCTTATAATCTTTCGCCATTAGATTTAATTCCTATAAATATTTGCTTGCATCAATAGGTGCTTTACTTGCGGAATCAGTTTCAAAATAACTAAAATTAATTACATCTGAAGCAAAAGAAGCAAATAAACTTCCTGGAAAAATTTGAACGGAATTTCTTAATTGCGTTAATGCTGAATTATAAAATCTTCTTGCGGCAGAAATGTTTTCTTCCGTTTCATTATAAGTTCTCATTGCTTGAACCATTGTTTCATTTGACTTTAAAGCAGGATAATTTTCAGCGTTAAACATTAAAGTTCTTAATTGAAAACTTAATGCGTTTTCAATTTCAAATTTTTCTTTTGTACCGATTTGCGTTGTAGCACTTTGCGTTCTTAATTTTACAATATTTTCAAATAATTCGTTTTCGTGTTCCATGAATTTTTTAGCGATTGTTAAAACATTAGGAATTAAATCATAACGTTTTTTTAATTGAACATCAATTCCCGATAAAGCTTCCAACACCGCATTTCTGTTTCTGATAACGGAAGAATAAAAAGAATAGAAAAATGCGCTAACAACGAGTATAATTACTAATAATGTTAAATTCATGCAGTTCCTTTACTCTTAAAATACAAATTTTTAATAATTTTATAATACCATTTTTATTCAAAATTTAAACATAAAAAAGAACGCAAATATAAAATTAATTAATATCTTAATTAGCGTTCTTTTTTTAAATTATATGAATTTGTTATTTCGTTAAAAGTTCCATTTCGTCAGAAGATGTGTATACGCAGTGGCAACCGCAATCAACATGAATAACTTCG
The DNA here is from genome assembly GCA_964527005.1 of uncultured Muribaculaceae bacterium. Taxonomy (GTDB): domain Bacteria; phylum Cyanobacteriota; class Vampirovibrionia; order Gastranaerophilales; family Gastranaerophilaceae; genus Avigastranaerophilus. Next base: position 4,185 of record CAZGRH010000105.1, read on the forward strand.
CCCGTAACACCTGATGATAAATCAGAAAGTAAGTATAAACCTGTTTTTCCTACATCTTCAAGCGTAACATTTCTTTTTAACGGCGCTTTTAATGCGCCCGCTTTTAACATTTTGCCAAATCCGTCAATTCCGCTTGCGGCAAGTGTTTTTACCGCACCTGCGGAAATACAGTTTACTCTGATACCATATTTGCCTAAGTTATCGGCTAAATATCTGGAAGAAGCTTCAAGTGCTGCTTTTGCAACGCCCATAACATTATAGCTTGGAACAACTTTTTCACTGCCAAGATAAGTCATTGCTAAAATTGAGCCGCCATCGTTCATAATCGGTTTTGCATTTTTTGCAAGCGTTACAAGAGAATAAGCACTTACACCCATAGCAATATCCCATCCTTCTTTTGATGTGTTGATAAATTCACCTGTTAAATCTTCTCTTCTTGCAAATGCTACGGCATGTACAACAAAATCAATTTTGCCGTAAGTTTTTTCTATTTCGTCAAATACTGCTTTTACTTCATCTTCTTTTGTTACGTCGCAAGACATTATAACTTTTGCATTCATACTTTCGGCAATCGGACGAACACGTTTTTCCATAACTTCACCTGCGTATGTAAATGCGATTTCAGCGCCTGCTTCAAATAATTGCTTGGCTATTCCGTAAGCGATACCATGCGTGTTTGAAACACCAAAAATAACGCCTTTTTTACCTTCCATAAGTTTCATTATCAAACTCCTTTTACTAACCAATATTTCTATTTTACAATTAAAAAAATGTTTGTAAAATAATTTATCACAATA
>CAZGRH010000106.1:0-4967 GCA_964527005.1 uncultured Muribaculaceae bacterium
ATACTTTAAAAAATGAAAAACCCGAACAATATGCAAAAATTGAAAACTTAAAAAAATTAGGGTTTAGTTTTAATCTGGCATATAAACTATCTTCAAAAGATGATGATACAATTAAGCTGGCGACTGAACTTCTCCAAATGAATGTTCCCTGTACGGATATTACATATATTTTTACATCCTGCCCTGACATTTCTCAGAAAAGATATGTAGAATGCATAAAAGAGGGTATGGACTTTAAAAAATCGTTTGAAATTTGTAAAAAAATTACACCTGACGAACAATTTGAATTTTTAAAAGAACAGATAAAATCAGGATATGATGTAAAAACTAAAATTAAAAGAAATTCATTAGATACAAAATTTGTAGCTAAAAAATTTATAAAAACACCCGAAAATGTAAACATTTTGTTTACGAAGACATTTGATGAAAACAAAAATAAGTATTTTAGCAGAATGCAGAATATTGATGGTGATTGGATTAGTACATCCTATCAACAATCTAACAAAGAAGAAGAAATTTTTTGTGACAAAACAAAAGTCAACGGAGTAACTTCTCATCAAATTTTAAAAAGAATAGAAATTAATCATAATGAAAACAATGAACCTGATAATATAGTTGTTACAACACCGTCAGAACTATTACCCGGTGCAAAAGAGATTACAAAATATAAACTTTCTGATTATTCTGAAGAAACAGATGTTTTAAATGAAATAAAATCAAACTCGTTAACAGGAGGAGAAAAACTTTCATTTGTAACAAAAGCTGATGACGGAACCGTAAAACTGGAAGAAAATTATACGTATAATAATTTTACAACGAATAGAAAATATTCCGAAAAAAGGGATGATAACGGCAATTTAAAATATACGGCTTATGAATATAAAATTACGGATGAAAACGGGACTCCTATTTTAAATTTAAACAGAAAATGGAATAAGTTTAACGAAAACAAATCAGAAACAATCATAAACGGTAATAAAATATTTGCTGATTTCGATGATAATTCAAGCAGTGTTACAATTTCAGGAGTTAACGGAAAAATATTAAGTTTTTCGCTAAAAAATAAATTGGATGTTGATAATAATGAAACACTTTGGGCATATATAAAAGAATTACCTGCAGATTTAGTTCTTGCTTTAAACAGACCGCTTATTAAAAGCGTAACACTTTCAAAAGAAAATGATAACGGGTATATAGCTTACGCAAGCGGCGAATTGTTAATTCCAAAAAATCTTCACGTAACTGCACATGAATTAGGGCATTGTCTTGATCAATCATATTTAAACAAACCTCTTTTAAGCAGAAGTGACAAATTGTACGACATCTTTACAAAAGAATCGAATGATTTTTTTGCAAATAATACAGAGTTCATACAAGAATATATTAAATATTTTTCGCCTTGGAAAGAATATTCCGCAAGTGAGGGTTTTACAGAAATTATAGCGGAAATTTATGCATTACTTACAACTTACGGCACTGATAATTCTTGTTCTGACAGAATTCATTTCGTTTCAAAATATTTTCCACAAACAATTGCAGAAGTTGCAAAACAAATCGGAATATAAAAAACTCCCATACTATGGGAGTTTTTATTGTGGTATATTAAAAGAGTTTATTATGAACTCATAAGTTCAATTGCATTCTGCAATAATTGTTTGTGTGATTTTATTAATTGGTTTGCAAGTTCAATTTGCATATTTGCTTGTTGATACAAATTGGAATTTGCACCGAAATCTACATTTGATAATTCAATTAAACCGCCTCTAACTTCGCCTCTGCCTACTACAGGTTTTCCTGATTCTTCTGTTTCTATAAATTGACCGTCTGCAACTTGAAACAAACGTTGCGGATTATGAAAATTGATAATTGCAACTTTATAAAGGGGAGTTTTAATTCTGCCCGAATCAGCTTTACCGTATAAAACACCGTCATCCGCAAATTCAAATTCTTCATATTTGCCCAAATACTTACCGTTGCTTGGATCTATCCAAAGTTTTATATCAGTAGTCGGAACAGCCGCTGCACCGCCATCAAAAGGAGAATCAATGAAAGACTCTGCATCTACCGCTTTTGCTCCGTTCATTATTTCGCCTTTATCGTTTAATATGTAACCTTGTACGGTTTGACCGTCTTTTGTTTTATATACACCTTCTCCGTCAAATTTAAATTCACCGAGTCTTGTATATGCAACACGTCCTTTATCATTTCTGATAACAAAAAATCCTTGTCCTTCCAAATAAATATTTTCATCATTAGTTCCCGGATGTGATTTTCCTTGTCCTGCATTACGATATGTTGTATCTGCAATAGAACCGTCAAGAAAAGTTTTAAAAGAAAATTTCTTTTCTCTGTACCCCGGAGTATATGAATTAACAAGGTTTTCTGATAATTCAGATATCCATTCACTTGCAATTTTTTGGGTATTTAACGCATTAATAAATGCATCACGCATGCTACTCTCCTTTATTTTTATTTTGTTTTTCGTTCTGCTTGTTATTTTGTCTGTTATTTTGACGATACAATAAATCGTTGTATGGTAAATTTTGTTCATCAAAACGTTGTTTTAACGAACTTATATTATTTTTTAAATAATTTTCGACTTCTAAACTTCCGGGAATAAATTCAGCTGATACTTTTCCTTTTTTATCAATTTTTATTATTACGGAAACATTATTGTCAAAAGTAATACGAACAGGCTTTTGCGTTGATTGTGCTTTTTGTATTAATTCTGATATTTTATTTGTAACCTCAACTGTTTTTTTTGCAACTTCTGTTTGTGATACTTCTAATTTTGCTAAAGTTTTAAACTCTCCGTTTTCGGAAACCTCGATACTGAATTGTGCTTCTTTTGTTAAATCAACAAAAAACATTGCATCATCAATATTCAGATTAACCGAATCAAAATTATAATCAACGGGCAACATTGATAACTCCGAGTTTTCGGAATTAATCCGAAAAAGTTCGGGGTTTAACAATTGAGAAAACGGCAAATTAACCTGTGTTAAAATTTCTTTTTCTTCTTTTGTTTCTTGTATATTTATATCTTTATTTTCAATGTTATTTTGAGGTTGTGAATCTATTTTCATAAAATTTCCTTTAATCTTCGCCTTCTTCTTCTTTTCTTGCTCTTTCTTTTTGAAAATATTTTTGAACACCTACTTCTGATAGCATTTTATTTTCAGCCCGTTTTTCTTCTTCAATATATATTTCTTTCATTTTTTCTTTGTGTTTTTCCAAAATTTTTACTTCTTTTTCACATTCAACAAGTTTATCTTTTTCTTTTTGTAAGTTATCTTCCGCTTCTTTCTTTTTTTGTTCAAGCTCTTCACCTTTTTTATAAAGATGTTTCAAATATTTATCGTATGCATCCATCATTGAATAATCCGTTGATGTTCTCATTATTTGAATAACGCTTAAAATTTCCTTATTGTTTTCGTCAATCAAAGCTTGCGCTTTGTCAACCTCGTTTTTTGCTTTTAATACCTCTTGTATTTGTTCGTCTTTTTTTCTTATTCTGAATTCAAGAACTTTTTGTAATCTGTATCTGAACGGCATATTACTTATACTTATACGCTACCGATATTATTATGTTCGTTATTTCAAAAAATCACCACATCTATACGGAGGATATACAAATTTGTTTTAATAATAAATTTTGCTTTGTCAATTATTTGTAAATATTATGGTAAAAATTGGACTCTACGCTATAATGATATATAATATAGCAGTATAGTTGTAAATTATAATTTTAATTGTAAAGGGGATTTCAATGGCAATAAAACACATTGATTTCAATATTGATATAGCTCAAGGGTTCGGCATATACAAAAACAACATAGAAGAAGAATTGCTTGATTATGTAAGTTCCGTCAACATTTCTTGCGGTTTCCATGCCGGTGATCCGCTATTAATAAAAAATTATTTATTGAAATGTAAAGAAAAAAATATAACAATAGGCGCACATATCGGTTTTAACGATATACAAGGTTTGGGTTACAGACCAATGGATTTATCTTATGAAGAATTAGAAGCAATAATTCTATACCAGTTGGGTGCTATAATTTCTTTTGCCAAAGCGTATAAATTAGTTGTAGACCATGTTCGTCCGCATGGTGCTATGTACAAGATGGCATCCGAAAATATTAATTTTGCAATAAATATGGCAAAAATAATTCAAAAAATGGATAAATGGTTAGTTCTAACAGGATTAGATAATGATATTCTGACTCAAGTTTTCGATGAAACGGGAATTATTGTTAATCGTGAATTGTTTGTTGATAAATACTATAATCAAGATTTTTCTTTTGATTGGGAAAATAAAAAGTATATTTTTAACGATGAAGTACTTAACAGAATAAGAACAGTATTATTTTCATCCCAAATAAAATTAGGAAACGGTATTTTTATGCCTGTGAATTGTACAACACTTCATTTCGATACAAAAAATCCGAACATTTTAACATTGTTAAAAAATGCCAATGAAATTATTAAACCGACTTCTTTTAACTATAATAAAGCAGAATTGTCAGGCTGGGTATAAGGAGTATTTTTATGAAAATTTCAAAACTTTTTTTAAAAATACCTAAAGATGCAGGATGGTTGCTGCCGGGGCTTGAAATAAAAAGATGGTTTATATTGATTATATTCGGTGCAATAATTGCAACTGTCGGTTTGTGTATTATTTCAAATTTAAAACCTGTTTACACTTTAATAAAAATGATAATGAAAATGACACAAATGTTGCCGTCTGAAATTATCGGTTGGTTTTTAATTGTTATCGGTGCAATTTTCTTTTTTATCGGATGGTTAAAAACTAATTATTCCGTTCTTGACGTTAACAACGACAGAAACAGACATGCGGTATTGGAAGATTTATACAGAAGAAGAAGATTAAATCGTGGTCCTAAAATCGTTGCTATCGGAGGCGGTACGGGACTATCTACAATGTTAAAAGGTATAAAAAAACT
>CAZGRH010000107.1:0-4944 GCA_964527005.1 uncultured Muribaculaceae bacterium
AATAACAGCAAGTATAAATAGCCCCCACATAATATTATTTACTTGTTTTGATTGACCGCATAATGTTTTAATAACAGGATAAATCAAGAAAATCGAAATAATTCCCGAGCCGATATTATAAGAAAATATCATTGTACAAATTGCCAAAATTGCGGGTGCATATTCTGTTATATCTTCAAAATTTATTTTTTGAATAATACAAGTAATTAAAATACCGACATACAAAAGTGCGGGAGCATAAGCATAAGACGGTATAATTGCTAATATTGGCGTAAACAATAACCCGAATAAGAATAAAATACCTGTTGTAATTGCAGTTAATCCTGTTTTACCTCCGACATTTATTCCTGTCATTGAGTCAAGATACGCACCTGTTGTTGTTGTACCGAATAGCGGCGCAAAAATTACCCCTATTGAATCGGCTATCATAGGTTTTTTTAATTCAGAATCAGTTTTATATGATAAACCGATTAAAGCACCTGCCGTATCTATGTTTACAAGTAAAAATATAACGAATAAAATCGGCAAAAATTTAATATTCATTAATCCTGAAAAATCAAGGTTGAACATTGCTGACGACATATTAGCAGGTAAAGAAATCAGTTTTTCCGGCAAAGAAATATCTTTAATTAAAATTCCGATAAAAGTTGTTGTTAAAATAGAAATTAATACGGAACCTTGAACTTTCTTTTGCGTAAGTACAATAATCATTGTAAAACATAATAAACCGAGCAGAACATGTATATCAAAGAAATTGCCAATTTCTAAGGGAATATTATTTGTTGTAAATTTAACAATTCCCATGTCTTTTAATGCAATAAAGATAAAATACATTCCTAATCCGGAGCAAAAAGTCAATTTTATTGTTTCCGGAATTTGATTTACTATGTAAGTTCTAAAATTAAAAATTGTCATAAAAAACAACAGAATACCGCAAATGAAAATTGCCGCTAATGTTGTATTTATAGAAAATCCCATTGCTTGAACGACCGTAAAAGAAATAAATGCCGTTTCTCCAAGTAAAGGTGCAACCGCATAAGGTTTATTTGCAATTAATCCCATTAAAACAGTACAAATACAAGTGCAAACTGCCGTAACCGTAATCATTACGTCAAAATCAAGTCCTGCTGCCGCTAAAAGTTTCGGACTTATTATAAACAAATAACACATTGTAAAAAATGTGGTTGTTCCAGCAAGTATTTCTGTTTTTATACTCGTTCCTTTTTCTTCTAATTTAAAAAATTTTTTAATAATCTCTGTCATAATAAACTTTCTATTTCCTTTATCACTTTTTTATCAAAAACATTTTCCGCTTTTTCTTTTCCGCTAAAAATATTTTTTGATTCTTCATTTAGTATATCATTAATTTTATTATAATTTTCATTTACTGTTGTCGGGGTTGCACAATCTAACATTTTCACAAAAATATGTTCATTTTGCGGAATTGTATTTTTTGATTTTTTAAAATAAATTTGCGCAACATCAACTCTTGCCGGAACGATTAAACCGCTTTGCGTAAATTTTTCGGAAATTTGTTCTGAAGATAAATATTTAATTAATTTAAACGCCAATTCTTTTCTCTTTGATTTCTTTGAAATTGCCCAACCTGAAGAATCAATATAAACCGGATTTTCTTTTGATGACGGAAATTCCGTAATATCCCAATCAAAATTAATTGTTTCTTTAAATTTAGGACACATCCACCTTCCTCCAAGATACATTGCGATTTTGCCGTTTATAAACATTTGAGCCGTTGTCATACTGCCTATTTGAGAAATATTTGGTGCAATATGATATTTGTTTACAAAATCGGAATACATATTTATAGCTTCAATTGTTTTTGTAGAATTTAACAAAACTTGTTTATTATCCGAAGAAATAACTCCGCCACCGTTTGCCGCAACAAAATATAACCAATAAAGCGAATTTTCTTCAAAATTTATTCCGAAATAATCTTTTGTTGTTAATTTTTGTGCAATATCTTGTAATTCTTTAAGTGAATTTATTTTTTCTTTATATAAAATTCCGTTTTCTTTTAAAATATCTTTATTTACATATAATACAAGATTTGATATATCTCTGGGAATTGCATATATTTGACCATTTTTTGAAAACGCTTTAATCGCAATAGGATAAAAATTATTTAATTCTTTATCAAAATATTTATTTAAATTTTCAAGCAAATCGGCATTTATATACATATTTATATTTTGATTATTCATAAAAATTACATCAGGTGCTAAATTTGCAGAAAACAACAAATGAATTTTTTGAAAATAATTTTCCGGAATATGTATAAATTGAACTTTTACTTTATTTTGTTTTTCAAAATCAGAAATTAAATTTTTTATTATTTCCGCTTCACTTTGTGAACCCCAAGAAGCGAATTTAATATCATAATTTTCTTTTTTTTGACTAAAAATCATGAAAGAAACAAAACATATTATAAAAAAAATAAATAAAAGTTTTTTCATTTTAAATTTTTGCTAATTCTTCAATTGAATTTTCAGAAACTTCTATCATTGCTTTATATGAATCAATTCTTACAATATAAACATCATTGTTGCCGTTTTTTTGGTAAAATCTGGCTTGTAAATTAACTTGACTCATATCAAAAAATTTATTTAACAGAAATTTCTTATTATTTACAAAACCGTATAAAAACATTATACCGTTTTCAAAAGTTGATAAATAAAAACCTTTGGTCGGTGAAATATTTAAAATTGTAAGAATTTCTTCTTTTAATACTTTAGGTTTTTGAACTTTGACTATTTTTTCGGGCAAAACATCATTATCTTTTATATCTTCCAAAGTCGTTTTAGGTTTTTTTGTAAGCATTATATTATTTATTTTCGGAAGTATTTTCTCATCTTTTCCTGTGATTGGATTTGAAGTATTTTTTTTATATTCGTGAATTTCTAAATTTTCAGGTTTCTTTATGAAAATCCCCGAAGCAAAATTTAAAGCTTCTTTAAAATCCGATTTATTTTTATTTTCATCCTGTTTGGGTTCTTCTATCAAAGAAAAACAACTAAAGTCTTTTTTTGAAATTTTTTCTAACTCTTCTGATATATTAAAATCAGGCATTTTGGCAATATGTTCAACCGGTAACGTTTGATTATTGTTCGTGTAATCAACAATTATTTGTGATTTACTTTTTACTGAATAGCCCTTATGTCTTTTTCTGCCTTGAATATTGAAATATTTGTTATTTTTTTCATTTAAGTATTGATATTGTTTCGGTAAATAATAACAAAGTGAAAAAAAAGAAATAACCGACAATGTCGCAAACAAAACCGTTATTTGCAACGCATATTGTTCTAATAACGATATAATAACATTATGCTCCCCCGCACAAAATGCAATATTTCCTAAAAAAAATAAAACTGAAAAAGACAACAATTTATAATTCATTAATTTTCCCACATATAATATAGAACTTTTCAATAATATTAAAACATCAAAAAATATTTTTTGTCATTTAATTCACATTAATTTACTTTTGATGAATTTTAAAATATATTGATTAAATCCGAAAAATTTGATATTATTTTGTAAAAATCGGAAAATGATATGGATATTACTAAAGAACAAGTTAATAAAATATTTGAACTTGCCTCGATGAAAGACAAGATGAATAATAATGACATTACAAGTAATGATATAAGTAATGCTCTTTTGGAAATAGAAAGTAAATTATATTCATTTTCACAAGGAATAAAAGTTGATTCGCTTTTAAATAAGAAAATTTTGATTGCAGATGACTTGGAATTATCAATATATCAATTATCTACGGTATTGAAAAAAATCGGACTTGAGCCAAACGTTGCACGACACAAAGAAGAAGCATTGGCAGAATTACAAAAATCACAATTTGATTGTATAATTGTTGATTTATTCATGCCTGATAGCAACGATGGTCTTGAAATTATTAAAGCAGCAATTAAAAAAAGAGAAGAATATAATTCAGAGTCAAAAATTGTCGTTATTTCAGGCACTGATGATTTTTCACTTATAAATAAATGTTATGAACTCGGAATAGATTTTTATATTCAAAAAGACAGTAATTGGCATTCAAAATTATTAAAGTTTTTAACCTCCGCTTTTCAAAAAGATAATGAAAATTCTTTTACAGGATACGCAATAAACAATGAAATAATGGTTTATTCTTTAAAAAGATTTAACGAAAAAAGAGTGTTTGATTCTTTGATAAAAAATATTAATTCTGCAATTTATACGGGAATAAAACATATTTTGTTGGAAATGAAAGATATAATGCTTTTTGATACCGATAACGCATATATATTTGCTGATATTTATAAATTAAGTGCGGAAAACGGGGGAAAATTAATTATAATAAACCCGACTCAAAACGTAAAAGAAGCAATGTCTTTTGCTTTTTTAGAAGATATAATTCCTACCGCAAATTCAATAGAAGAAGCAGTTAAAAAAATTTTAAACGAATAAATAATTTATTATATTTGCGTTCTTTCTTGACAAATATTTTCTTAGAAAAACTTGAGAAATGAAAATGTGAATTTCCCTGCAATATATTTATGCAAGAAAATACAAATTCATGACATTTATACTGCAAACGGATTAAGTGTTTTTTATATTCAATCAAACTGATTTATTAATCAACACTTGAAATACCATAAAAAAATAAAATGCGACTAAAAGCCGCATAAGTCAAGAAAGGAATGGTTAGACTATTAATTTAATATTATTATTGCATAAATTTTTTTGAGTTGCAAAATAGTTAATAAAACTTAATATATTAAATTATTTCCGCTAATCATTTATGCAATTATTCAAATATTCAATTGTGTCTATTTTGTTTTCATATAGAAATTTTAAAAAATACAAATAATTTATGTCATGAGAAGAAATTGTAATATTTATTTCAAAACCGTCAGAACAAAACGGTTCATAATCATAAATAAC
>CAZGRH010000108.1:0-4857 GCA_964527005.1 uncultured Muribaculaceae bacterium
CCTGAAACCGTTTCAGCTGTAGCGCCAATTGCTTCAAACCGTTTTTTAGAGTTGTTAAATAACGGATATTATAAAGAATTAAAAGATTTGTTTGAAATTTTCTCAAAAAAAGATTAAAATCAATTTATGAAAAATGTAATTGCTTATGTTCATACACACTGGGATAGAGAGTGGTACAGAGAGTTTGAAGAATTCAGATTAAGACTTATTGAAGTATTTAATGAAATTATAACCGCTTTGGAAAATAATGAACTTCCTTGCTTTTATTTTGACGGTCAAACTGCCGCACTTGAAGATTATTTGGAAATTTTTCCCGAAAAAACCGAAAAAATAAAAAATTTAATTAAATCAAAAAAATTACGAATAGGTCCTTTTTATTGTTCTTGTGACAGTTTTTTATCTTCAGGTGAAAGTATATACAGAAATTTGGAAATAGGTTTAAAAAAATCAAAAGAATTTGGAGAAACTGAATTTTTAGGATATTTGTCCGATACTTTCGGACACAGTGCCGCATTGCCGTATATTTTTAAATCTTTAAATATAAATAAAGCCTGCTTATGGCGAGGCTTGGGAAATTTACCCGCAGATTTGCAGTGGAACGGAATTAACGTTACTTATTTAATTCAAGGATATTTTCAAGATTTCTTAAATTCAAATTCGTCGATTGAAGAAAAAGCAGAATTGTTAAAAAATTACTTGGATAAAATTTCATTGAAAAGTGAAGATAATATTTTACTTCCGATTGGTGCTGATCACTTGGGATTGGCAAATAATTTGACAAGTCAAATTGAAAAATTAAACGAAATTTATAACAATAAATATCATATAAACATAAAAACTCCTTTTGAATATTTCGATAAAATAAAAAACAGGAAAAAAGTAAACGGTGAATTTTTAAATAACGAATTGAATTTTATTTTACCCGGAGTTTACTCTTCAAGATTATATTTAAAACAGGCAAATGCGTATTCTCAATGGAAACTTTCCAGAGTTGCGGAACCGTTGCAGTCAATTATTTCAAATTTTTATAATTCGGATAATAAGCAAAATGAAATAAATTACGCATATAAACTTTTAATAAAAAATCATGCCCATGACAGTATGTACGGGTGTAGTACGGATGAAGTTCATGATGAGGTAATGGGCAGATATAAAAAAGTAAATTCTGTTTCTGACGGAATTATAAAACGTTCACTAAGAGAACTCACAAATGACAAGGGAGAGTTGTCAATAATTAATCTTTCAAACTTCGAATATTCGGGTAAGGTCTTTGTAGAAACAGAAAAACAATTGCCAAAACAATTTAATGCTCTTAAAATATCTTCAAGAAAAGGATTTACGGATAAAAAATTGTATAATATACAAGATATTCCCGTTACGGAAGATTATACCGAAATAAATAAATATTTAATTGATGTAAAAGGATTAAAACCCTTTTCTTTAACAAAAATTACTAAAGATAATATTTGCGAAAAAGAATACATAACTTGTACAAAAAATTCTATTGAAAATGCATATTTAAAAATTGAAATTAAAAATAATACAATTAATGTTTCGGATAAAAAAACGAATACAACTTATAATAATTTTATAAGTTTTTATGATAGAGCAGACATTGGTGACAGTTATAATTTTGGCGCACTCTTAAATGATAAACCGATATTTGCGGAAATTTGCGCATTCAAGTTAAAAGAATTTAATAATAAAAGAGCTATTTTAAATGTAATATATGAAATTAAAATACCTGTAAATTCTTCAAATAAAGGCAGAACAAAAAAAGTATTTAATCAAAAAATTAATGTTGAAATATTTTTATATAACCAATCGAAATTTATTGAAGTAACGACGAATTGGAAAAACAAAAGTAAAAATCATATTTTTCAAATCGGTTTTAATTTAAAAAGCAAAATAAATACAACCGTTAGTGAAGATTTATTTGGTACGGTAAAAAGAAGTTTTAATCCTGATTTCGATATTTATAATGAAATTCCGGCAAAAAGGGGCAACGAAATAAAATCAAACACCGCACCTATGCAACGATTTGTATGTGTTCAAAATGTGTTGATTTTGACAAAAGGGTTGAATGAATATGAAGTTAATAAAAATATTCTGGCAATAACTTTATTAAGAGCCACCGGTATTATTTCAAATCCTAAAAATTCTACAAGAGGAACACCTGCGGGTCCGCCGATTGAAACTCCGAAATTGCAATGTTTGGGCGAAAATAATGCAACTTTTGCAATAGCGTTTACTTCAGATGAAAATGAAATGTATAAATTTGCGGAAGAATTTTATTGTGCAAATCAAGTTGTTTTTACAAATACAGAGAATAAAGTTTTCTTTGAATTACCGCAAAATGTATTATTATATTCGGCACAAAAAAATGACAAAGGTATAAATTTGCGATTATTTAATAATTCTGATGAAGAAAAAGTTATTTATTCTCAAACAATAAAGCCAAAAGCAATTGCCAATATTCAAATTTAAAAAATTTTATCGGGATTTAATATATTTTTCGGGTCAAACAAATTTTTAATTAATTTCATTTGTTTTAAAGCGTTTTTATCAACGGCTTTTGTCATATATAAGGATTTTTCACATCCGATACCATGCTCGCCCGATAAAGTTCCGTTTAAAGACAGTGCAAGTGCAAATAATTCGTTTTTTGCTTTTCTGAAATTTTCAACTTCATTCGGATTTCTTAAATCTAACGCTATGTTTGGATGAATGTTTCCGTCGCCGATATGTCCCATAATACAAGTTTTTAATTTATACTTATCACATATTTTTTGAATACCCGTAACTAATTTAACAATGTTTTCTCTCGGAACGACAACATCTTCCGTTAATACATTAGGCGCTAATTTTGCGGTAGCACCAAAAGAAGAACGTCTTGAAATCCAAATTCTTTCTTCTTCTTCTTTTGTAGATGCTGTTTGAATAAATGATGAATTATTATTTTTGCATATTTCAATTACTTTATTATATTGATTGTTAATATCAGATTTAAATCCGTCAATTTCTATTAAAAGGGCTGCAGCTTTGTCTGTTTGCAAATTGCACGGATAAAAGTTTTCTACTGTTTTTAATGTGTTTCTATCCATTAAATCAATTACGGACGGAGTTATTAAATTTGAAATTATATCATTTGCGGTTTTCGATGTATCTTCCAAATCATCAAAATAAGCAAGTAAAACTCTTTTTGTTTCCGGTTTCGGAATTAATTTTATTGTAGCTTTCGTTACAATACCTAAAGTGCCTTCAGAACCGACAAAAAGTTGAGTTAAATTATAACCTGTTACATCTTTTGAACAATTTGAACCGGTATTTAATATACTACCGTCTGCAAGTACTACTTCCAAATTAATAACATAATCTTTTGTTGCACCATATTTAAAAGTATGAGGTCCTCCGGATGAAAGTCCGATACTTCCTCCTATCATAGAAACTTTTAAATTTGACGGGTCGGGAGGGTAAAATAAATCTTGACTTTCCGCCGCTTTTTGTAAATCTTCAATAATCACCCCCGGCTCAACGCTGCAAGTAAGATTATCTTTGTTTATTTCTATAATTCTGTTCATTTTCGAAAAATTAAGGATTATTCCGCCTTTTTTAGGCAGGCATGCTCCGCATAAATTTGTACCTGCACTTCTTGCAACAACGGGAATTCTATGCTCGTTTGCATAGTTTAATATTTTGCTTACTTGCTCGGTTTCAGAAGGAAAAACCACAACATCCGCTAATTTATTTGTTTGCGGCGGTAAATTAGTAGAATCAAACGAATAAATAATTAAATCTTCCTCTGAAAATAAAACATTATTTTTGCCTGCTATTTTTTGCATTTCTTTTATTAAATTATTTTCATTATTTGTAATTGTACTAATCATATTCCCTCTAATAAAATTATAAAATAAAACAAATATTTAAAACAATAATTTATACTTAATTTGAAGTTATAATAACGTTTTAAATAATTCAAAAAGCTTGCTGAATTTCTGATGAATTTGGGAAAAAAAGTTTGTTTAATAAACAAGTAATCAAATTTGGGAAATTTAAATGTTCGACAGACAAAAAGTATTTTCAATATTTTTAATCGGAATAGGCTTCTTTTTGGGAAGTTTATCAGTAAATACAAGTGTTTATTCAAAAGATAACGGATATAAAGGCGAAGAATTCATAAATGTCACGGTTTACGAGAGAATTAATCCCGCAATTGTTTTGGTTGAAGCTCAAATTGCGGACGGTTTATCAAGCGGAACAGGTTGTATAATCAACAAAGACGGAATAATTTTAACAAGTTCACATGTCGTGGATAATGCAATTTATATTGAGGTAACAACATCTAAAGGTGAATCATACAAAGCAGAAATTTTAGAACCGAAAAATAAAAGCGGTGATTTGGTATTGTTAAAAATAAAACCAAAAAATCCGTTGCCGACTATAAAGCTTGGTGATTCATCATTGGTTAAAGTAGGGCAAAAAGTTTTGGCTATCGGAAATCCGTTTGGTTTTAACGGAACATTAACAACAGGGATAGTTTCTAGAATTGATTATGAACGCAATAAAATACAAACAGATGCGGCAATAAACCCAGGGTCATCAGGAGGTCCTATTTTAAATGCGAACGGAGAAGTAATCGGCATAAGCCAATCAATATTTAACCCCGATAGTAATAAATCAAACATAGGAATAGGTTTTGCAGTACCTGCAAATGAAGTTAAAAAATTTATAAATACCTATATTAATTAATATCTTTTAATTAAGGAGCCAAAATAGTAATAACATTTCTTCCGTCCATTGAAGGTTTTCTTTCAATGGTCATTTTTTCATTTTCTAAATCGGCAAGAAATCTGTTAG
>CAZGRH010000109.1:0-4830 GCA_964527005.1 uncultured Muribaculaceae bacterium
GTTTTCTAAAAGTTTTTTAAAAATTTGTTTAACTACTTTTTTATGTTCTTCATCTGTAGTCCTAATAATTTTATCATAAGAAATTTCAAGCTCTTTCCATGCCTGCTCAAACCGAGAAAAGTTTTCATCGCAAAGTTCTTTCGGAGTAATTCCCTTTTTTGCTGCGGTTTTTTGTATTTTAACACCATGTTCATCTGTTCCCGTAAGGAAATAAACATTATCCGACAATTGTCTTTTGTGTCTGACAATTACGTCAGAAAGAATTTTTTCGTAAGCATGTCCAATATGCGGAGCACCGTTTACATAATCTATAGCAGTAGTTAAATAAAATTTTTCTTGCATAACTTATACACCTTTGAACAAATATGATAAGATTAATTTAACACAAATGTATTTTAGAAAAAAGGGGTTTTAAATGAGTATGCGTTTAAACGAAAGAAAAAACAACGAATTAAGAGAAATTAAAATTACGAAAAACTACACTAAGCACGCATTAGGAGCTGTTTTAATCGAATTTGGAGATACAAAAGTAATTGTAACTGCCTCCGTTGATGAATCAAAACCGAAATGGATGGATAAAAACGACAAAAGAGGCTGGATAACGGCGGAATACTCTCTGCTACCCTCTGCAACACATACAAGATGCCAAAGAGAAAGAAGCAAAATTTCAGGAAGAACACAAGAAATTCAACGATTAATCGGAAGAAGTTTGCGTTCTTGCGTTGATTTGGAAAAATTAGGAGACAGAACCGTAACAATTGACGCTGATGTAATTCAAGCAGACGGAGGAACAAGATGTGCTTCAATTTGTGGCGGATTTGTTGCAATGAACATTGCTTTTAACAAATTAATCGAACAAGGATTACTTTTGGAAAATCCGATTATCGAACCGATAGCTGCAGTTTCAGTAGGTATTATAGATGGTGAAGTAAAATTGGATTTGGACTATAGCGAAGATTCAACGGCACAAGTTGACAGTAACGTAGTAATGACAAAATCCTCTAAAATTATAGAATTTCAAACGACTGCGGAAGGTGCGCCTTTTAGCAAAAAACAACTTGATGAAATTTATGATTTAGCAAACAATGCAATCAAAAAAATAATTTCATTATACTAATAAACAAAGTCGCCGTCTTAGAAACGGCGACTTTTAAATTAATTATAAAAAAATTACATTATATTATCCAATCCGTATACAAAATCATTATTTTCATATACGTGTTTAACCGCTAATAAAACACCCGACATATAACAGGATCTGTCCATAGTGTCATGTTTAATTTTAAAGATTTGACCGTCCGAACCGAAAATAACTTCCTGTGAAGCTATATACCCAGGCATTCTGACAGAATGAATATGTATATTTGCATCAGAATTTGCGCCCCTTGCACCTTTTAAAAGTTCGGTTTCTTCGCAATTATTAAAAGTAAAATTATCATTAACTTCTGCCATCAGTTTTGCAGTTTTTATTGCAGTACCCGACGGTGCATCTTTCTTTTTATTATGATGAAGTTCTATAATTTCCGCATTGTTAAAATATTTTGCTGCTTGTTTCGCAAACATCATAAGCAAAACCGCCCCGATTGAAAAATTAGGTGCAATAAAACATCCTGTTTTCGTTTCGGATGATAATTTTTTTAGCTCGCTTATTTGTATATCAGATAATCCCGTTGTTCCTATTACCGATTTAACGCCTTTTTCCATATACAAACGAACATTATCAAAAATACATTTTGGTTGCGTAAAATCTATAACAACATCCGCACATACATTGTCCAATGTTGATTGTAAATCGGAATTTACCATAATATTGCAAGGCTGCCCCGTAACAATCGAACCGATATCTTGTCCTGTTCCAAAAACATCAACCGCAAAAGCAAGTTCGGCTTCCGGTGAATTTAAAACCGCTTTTACTACCTCTTTTCCCATTTTTCCTAATGCGCCGACAACACCTGTTTTAATCATTTATACCCTTTCCTTTTATTCTTTTTATTATCATACCTCAAATAAACATTAATACATCTTAAAATTTAAAAAATTCACTTGCAGTAAAACGGTAAATATGTTAGCATAATTTTATAAAAATGGAGGTAATTATGAAAAAGAACAATGAACAAATTGAAGAACTTCTCAATGAAACCGGTGTAGAATTGTCAATAGTACAAAGTCTTTGTCTGTTTTTAAACTATGCGATAGAGGGAGGATGGGAAATAGCAAACAGTGACATTGCAAATTTGACATTAGTTTTACATCGCAGTGCAAAAAGAACAAGTGAAAAGTTAAATAATCTTGAAGACATTTTTAATATTTAATTCTTGACCTTTATTTAAGGTTTTATTAATATTAAATTATTAGTGTCAATCGATAAAACGAAAACACAATAAGTAAAATTAAACAAAAGAGGGGTCAAATATGCCGCAACCGTTTTCTCAAACAACACAATTAAAAAAAAGAACATCCGTATTAGTGTTTTTAAAAGGAACTGCGGCTCCTATAGTTTTATACGTAGAAAATCCGCTTGAAGTATATAACGAATTAACACAAATATTAAAACTAAATTCTCAAACACCAAAACTTATTGAAAAATATACAAACGGACCTATTAAAAAAGTTTGCATTGTATCAACTCATATTTGCGCCGTAGCAATGCAAGAAGAACAATATATGTAAACGAATTTATCTTATAATTTATTCTAAAGTTTATACTTTAACATAATTATAATCATTTTAGATTTTACCTTAATAAAAAACGAGAGGAAATTAAAATTCCTCTCATTTTTGTTATTTACAATAAAACTACTTTGATGTTTTAATATATTTTCTTTCGGTAGCCATTGATGTTTTAACAGGGGCTTTGCCCAATTTCCATCTTAAACCGCCTTGGAAACCGATACCGTTTCTTCCGCCCGATGTAACAAATGCTTGGAAAAATCCGGTAAATTTTTCTCCCCAAGTTTTCTTAACACCAACACCGTATTTAGCATAAGGTTTAATACTTAATTCGGGAAGTGAAACGTCATTGGCTTTAAAATTAGCGTCATTTAAAGCGTTCATAACAACACTGACACCTGCATAAGGTTGCCAACCGTTTTCTAAATTACCGATAAATTTAATTCCGGGTTCAAAAGTAAATGCATGTAAAGCATCCGAATTTATTCTGACACCTGCGGCATTTGTATAATCAAATGTATTAACCATTGAATATGCAAACATAAAGCTTGGTTGAACAATAAACTTACCATCTTTGAATTCAAAGTTATAACCTGATTTAGAAGCAACACCGGTCATAAGCATTGTAAAGTCTTCACTTCCGTACATTGTATCAGCATCAGCAACATTTGCACCAACGTTGGCAGTTAATGCGGTAAAGAAATTACCTTTATATGCAGTACCCGTCAAACCGAAAGTACCACCGTTTTGATAAATACTGTTACCTTGAAATGCCTGATGTGAGCCGTTATATGCTGCATAAACACTCAACATTGCATCCCAACCGTTTTTAAGTTCAAATATTTGAGAGTCTAAACCTGCATAAGTTCCGTATGAAACATTTGAAACATCAGGACCATCGTGCATGCCTACACTTTCAAAAGTACCGTAAGCTCTTACCCAACCTGCAGCACCTGAATACTCGGTTTGTACAGGAGCAAACACATAAGAGGAATCACCCGCAGCATATTTGTTAATATTTTTTAATGCTTGACGTTGAGCATAAGGCAAATTCATATACATATCCATGTTTGTAAATGCTTGGTCATAAGAATTTAATTGATTTAAATAACCTCCGACCTGTGAAGCAACCGTACTTACCATAATAGCAGAGTTAAAATCGTTATAAGAATTACCGGTAGGATTATAATTTAGAATTCCTGTTTGTGATACAGAGCCTGTTAATTTACGAATCGGTGTCATAACATCATTTACAACGGTTCCTTGTGTCGAAATTGTTGCAGTTGAAGAATTCAAACCTAACGCAGAGTATAAATCCACAGAAACATTACTTGCCGTAGTATTTCCTAAACCGTTAATTTCATCAATGATAATTTGAGAGGTTGTACCTGATAATGCAGAACCGATATTATCACCTTTTCCCGATGACATATCTACATCCGCAACAACATTAATTGTAGAGCCGTCAGTAGTAATAATCCCTGAAGCAAAATTATCAATTTGGTTGTTAACCGTATTTAAAGTTGAATTATTATTAAGAGTAATACTTTGTATTGAAGAAATATCACTACCTGTATTTAAATGAAGGGTTGAATTATCAACAGTCAAACTTGCATTTTTAATTGCAGATTGTACATCTAATGTACCACCGCCTGTCATGCTCATATTATAACCTGAATCAGTACCTGAAACACCGCTTGAAAAAGTAACGGTTTTATTTGAATTTGCATTGATATTTAAGTTGCTATTAGCGGCAGCCATATAAATATCACCGCCATCGGTTGCGGTATTGCCGCTAAATATAACATCTGAATTATTAGCCGAAATGTTAACCGTGCCATTTGAGAAGATAGCGCCGCCGTTACCCGTAGCGGAGTTGTTTATAAAGCTTGTATCTTCTATTGCGGCAGAAGAAACATTTCCGCCCATATCTGCAGCTGCGTTATAAATAGCGCCACCGTTCCCCTCAGAGCTGTTACCCTCAAAAGTTACACCTTTTAGAGAAACATTATTCGGAACTGCCGTAGAGTTATAAAATGCGTTATAAATAGCACCGCCGTCGCCTTTTGATGTATTGTTTGTAAATGAAGTATTTTCGATATCTAATTTACCGTTTACGTTGTTACCTTTTGTTATATCTCTTGTTGCGATAGCACCGCC
>CAZGRH010000110.1:0-2827 GCA_964527005.1 uncultured Muribaculaceae bacterium
GGCTAACATTCTTTCTATATTATTTTCATATTTACTTATGCTTTACTTTTGAATTATGAGTCTTATTCACTTACATATTCATTACCGTTTTTTAGTATTAATTCGGGCTATTATTTTTTTATTTAAATTTGAAGATTTTTTCATCTTTAAAGTTGATGTAAAGTTTTGTTAAGTTGTTAAAATAGAAGCATAAAGTTAAATTTTAAAAATTTTAAAACATTGAAATTTAATTTAAGTAATAATAAAAGCAAGGTATTTTAAATGAATTTAAATGAATATTGTTTATTAAATTTTTTGTTTAATCCTGATGAAATTATGGACTTAACACGGTTTATTCTTCAAAATACCGAAGAATTAAAAAATTTATACGATTAATTTAGTTTAGTAAAAAATTTCAACAAAAATATTATTAAATCTTTCTTTTAATTAATCGGTAAAATCAAATAAATTGTAAACTTTTGAAACATTTTTACGTATATTTAGCATGATTTTTAATTTATGGCTATTATATAAGTGTATTGTGTCTGGTTGAGGTATGTGTTTTGAAAGTACAAAATATAAATTTAGGTCTAATAAACAATAAATCAATAAATAATCAACAAAAAGATTTATTAAGTAAAAATGTAAATACAAACAGACAAATAAATACACTTTCAAACATTTGTTACAAACCGTTGAATTTTGGTCGTACTTGGCAAGAACATAAAAGTTGGGGAGCTATAATAGACCCGAAAACTAAAGAAACAACATTTAAAATATTAACATATCCTGATACAAAAAAAATTATTGTAAATGTTGAGAAAAACGATTCCGGAGAAAAGAAACAATACGAACTTAAAAATTACGGTAATGGTATTTTTGCTACAAGCGAAAAAATTAAAGCAGGCGAAGTAGCGCATGGTGATAAATATTCATACACAATATACAAAGGAAATGGGGATATTGACACAGTAAAAGACCCATATTCATTTTCACAAGAAAAACTGTTAGGTGAATCCGTAATGTACGACCATTCTTTGTATAAATGGAATGATACAGATTGGTTTCTTAATAATAAAAACAGAATATCAAGATTGGCTAATTCACGAAATGGGCTACAATCCGTTAATGCAGCTAAAATTTATGAATTTAACGTTGCTACTTTAACGAAAGGAAGCGATTTTGAAAGCGCTAAAAATGTTTTAAAATCAATAAAAGATGCCGGTTTTAATGCGATAGAAATTATGCCGGTAGAAAATACATTTTCTTGGAATTGGGGATACGACGGAGTTGATAAGTTTGCACCCGCAAAATATTTAGGAGGTCCGGATAAATTAAAATCCCTAATAGATTATGCCCATAAGTTAGAGTTAAATGTAATTATGGATATGGTTCCAAATCATTTGGGACCTGACGGAGCTTCATTAAAAAGAACGGGACCATTCATTGCCGGTCCAAACGATTTTGGTGAAAAATTCAATTTTGAAGGTGAAAATTCAAAATATGTAAGAGATTTTATTGTAAATGCTGCATTGAATTGGCTTGATAATTATCATTGTGACGGATTAAGACTTGATATGACAAAATATATGGAGTCTGATACTACAATGAAACAAATTGCAGCAGAAGTTAATTACCATAAACCTGATGCTTTTTTAATTGCAGAAGACGGAAGAAGTGACGGTAGAGTCACTGCCAAATTAAATTCTCATGAAATAGCAGAAGGAAAATCAGAAAGAATTCACGAAAAAGAAATTAATAAAATTGAAAATTTACAATCTGATTTATCAAGATTAGGTTATGACAGTCAATGGGATTTTGATTATTATCACAAATTAAAAGATGCATTATACGGTAATGTTGATTTAAACGCTTTAGAACAATCCATTTATAACTCAAAAAACAATGTTAAATATGTTATGAGTCATGACGAAATTGGAAATTTTGAAGGTACCAGACTTTTAGCAAAATTGATGGTTCCTATATTGAATTTAAATGAAAATGTAATTTTAAGAAATAAAGATTTTACAAGAGTAAAGCAATTAGTTGATTTAACGGGCAAATCAACAGATGAAGCAAGATGGCTTGTTTCTGTACAAAAAGCTCAATTTCTTGCAGAAAAATTGGCAATATTACTTCAAAATGGTGAATTAGGAGGAGAAAAAAACGACATTCAAGAATATGATTTAAAATCTACGTTTGATTTGACAGACGACAGAGTAAAAAATGCTCTTTTACAAAGTTTTGCAAAAAATAAAATGGCACTTGCCAGAACATATTCAATCCCTGGTCCCAAAATGGTTTTTCAAGGTGATGAAAAAGCAGATTTAACTCCTTTTAGATTTTTTAGGCAATTTGAATCAACAGATGATGAAGAATTTCTAACTACAGAAAAAGGTTATACTCATGGTAAGCCTGCATTAAATGAGTCAAAAATAGGTTCTATCGAATATACTGATGATGCGAAAAAATTAATGGATAAATTTTTAAATTTATCGAAGAAACTAAACAAAATAAATAATGAAAATCCTGCATTGCAAAACGGATATTTCGATCAATCGCAAACCGTAAAACACAACGGTTCACAATTAATAGCGACTTTAGCAAAAGATGATAAATCAGGCAACGAAATTTTTTCAATTACTAACTTTTTGAAAATGAATTATCCAAGTAATGAATGTGATAGTTATTATATTAAATTTCCGCAAGGTAAATGGGTTGAAATTTTAAATACTGATGACGCAGAATTCGGCGGAAGCGGTAATTTCATGAATAGAGATATAATAAATAGCAACGGTTTTTCTAACACTCCAATAAAAATTTCAGAATTTTCAACGTTAATGTTCAA
>CAZGRH010000110.1:2927-4825 GCA_964527005.1 uncultured Muribaculaceae bacterium
AATGAAAATTTTACTGTTTTAAAAAACTTTCATAATTTTTAGGAAGCAAGTTTGTTCTTACTTGATTGATAAAATCTAAAGCAACACCAACCATAATGATTAAAGAGGTTGCACCGATTCCTTGCAAAGTTGTAATACCTGTTATATTACAAGCTATTGACGGAATTAATGCGACAATACCTAATCCGAATGCTCCGATGAATATTGTCTTACTTAAAATTTTATCCAAAGCCTCTGCCGTAGGTTTACCAGGTTTTATCCCCGGAATTGAAGAACCGTATTTTTTTAAATTTGTTGCGATTTCTTTTGGTTGCAAGTTAGGAATAATTGAGGCATAAAAGAATGTTAAGCCAACAATTAACAAGAAATATATTGTATTATAAGCCCAACTTGACGGACTCAAGAAATTTGATACGGTTATCAAAATATTTCTTACGCTTTCATTAGCAATATTTGCTTGACCGACAAGACCTAAAACGGTTGTAGGAAATAGCAATATGGCAATTGCAAAGATAATAGGCATTACACCACCCGGATTAAGCTTAAACGGAATAAATGTATTCGTTCCGCCATAAACTTTATTTCCGACTTGTCTTCTGGGATTTACTATAATTACTTTTCTTGATGCTTCATGCATAATTACAATAAATATCATCGTAGCAATAAAAATAGTAAGAAGAAGTAATAGTCCGGGTTGTAAAGACGGGTTACCGGATACTAACGTTGCGGTTTGACCTGTATAAAACGGTATTTTTGAAATAATACCGCAAAATATTAGCATAGATGCACCGTTTCCGATACCTCTTTCCGTCATTAATTCTGCCATCCACATTGTTAATGCGGAACCTGCCGTTAATATAACAACAGAACCTATAGCGAACCCAACAATGTTTACATCAGGCATAATAGCACCTCTTGCTGTTTTTAAAAGATAAACAACAAAAACCAATGCTTGAAGTGCTGCAATGAATATAGTAAATACACGAGTATATTGAGATATTTTTCTTCTGCCTGCTTCCCCTTCTTCTTTCTGCAACTGCTCTAAATGCGGAATTACAACCGCAAGTAATTGCATAATAATTGAAGCGGTAATATATGGTCCGATACCGAGTGCGATAATAGAAACATTACCCAATGCACCGCCGGAAAACATATCTAAAAAACCAATCAAATTATTTGTTGCAGCTAAATTTGCGAAATTTTGTGCATCAATACCGAACAACGGTACTTGAGCGCAAAACCTAAAAATTAAAATCATTACAAAAGTAAATATGATTTTATTTTTTAAACCGGCTATGTTTAAATTCGACATAATTGCCCGCAAATTTTGTTGATTTGGAGTAAATTGTTGCATTATACTAACTGAGCCTTTCCGCCTGCTTTTTCAATTTTTTCCTTAGCCGAAGCAGTAAAGTAACCAGCAGTAACAGTGATTGCTTTATTTACTTCGCCGTTACCCAAAACTCTTAAAACTTTAGCTTTAGAAGAAACTTTACCCGCAGCTATTAAAGATTCTAATGTAATTTCATCAGCTTGTATATTAGCCAATTCGCCAACATTAACAGAACCGCATTCAATTGCATTGAAATTTTTAAATCCTTTTAATTTCGGCATTTGTCTGTAACCCGGCATTTGACCGCCTTCAAATCCTCTTTTTGAAGATCTTCCGGATCTTTGTCCTTCACCGTTGTTACCTCTGCAAGATGTTTTACCCATGCCTGATGATCTGCCACGACCAACTCTTTTAATTTTACCCGTAGCACCTTCAGCAGGTCTTAAATCTTCTAGTTTTATTCTTTCTGTCATTTTAAAATACCTTTCTTATTACTCAGCAACTTTTACCAAGTGAGGGATAGCATTTACCATACCCATTATTACTGCTGAATTTTCGTGTTCTA
>CAZGRH010000111.1:0-4794 GCA_964527005.1 uncultured Muribaculaceae bacterium
ATGGCGATATGGAAAAAGCAATGGAATTTTTAAGACAAAAAGGTATTGCTTCTGCAGAAAAGAAACAAAACCGTATTGCAGCTGAAGGTTTAGTTGCTACTTGTATTGCAGGTAATGTCGGTGCAATGGTTGAAGTTAACTGTGAAACTGATTTCGTTGCAAAAAATGAAGATTTCAAAACATTCGTAAATGCATTAGCAAAACATATTGCAACTACAAAACCGGCTGATATGGATGCTTTAAATGCTTCTGTTTGTCCTGAATGCAATATGAAAATTGAAGATGTAGTTAAAGATAAAATTGCTACAATCGGTGAAAAAATCAGTATCAGAAGATTTGAAATTTTGGAAGGTGAATTATCTACTTACGTTCACAACGGTAAAATCGGCGTTTTAGTTTCCGCAACTGCGCAAGATGAAGTTGTATTAAAAGATATTTCTCTTCATATTGCTTCTTGCGCTCCGGAATTTATTTCAAGAAACGAAATTCCTCAAGACGTTATTGACGAAGAAACAAGAATTGAAATGGGCAAAGAAGATATTGCAAAAAAACCTGAAAATATTAGAGCAAAAATTGTTGAAGGTCGTGTAAATAAACTTATGGCTCAAAAATGCTTATTAGACCAACCGTTTGTTAAAGATCCAAGCATTACTGTTGCTAATTTAATTTCAGGCAAACTAGAGCTTAAATCATTTGTTCGTTGGACTTTAGGGGAAGGTCTTGAAAAAAGACAAGATAACTTTGCTGAAGAAGTAATGAACCAAATGGTAAAATAACGATATAGATATTTTTAACATCTATGTGTACATCTGAGGACTTCGGTCCTCATTTTTTTTTAATGTTATAATTTATTTATGAATATAATTATATTATTACTTTTAATTTCTGTTATCATACGGTTTTTAACTGCTTTTTTATTTTATAAAAAATATACCTCTACAAATTTAGATATTGCAAAAGTTTTAATTGCAATAAAAAGAGCCAGATACGGCGATATAAATTTAAGACTTTCCAATTTGAAGAACAAAGAACTCGAAAATACTATAAACAGACTGATTGAAACAATGTATGACAGAGAATTAATGATAAAAGAATACCAAACAACATTATCAAATAAAAATTTATCATTAGAAGAAATATTAAAAAAAGAAAAATCAGTACAAGAACAAAGAAATGAATTTACTGCAACACTAACTCACGATATGAAAGTTCCCGTTATAGCGGAATTAAATTCTATTAACTTTTTGCTGGACGGTCGTTTCGGAAGCTTAAACGAAAAACAAAAAGAAGCATTAACGCTTATGAAAGCTTCAAATCAAGAATTAAAAGAATTAATCGAAAATATTTTAGAAATTTATAAAGCAGAAGAAAGCAGTATAATACTTGATAAAACTAATGTTATTATTAATGATTTTATTTCAACAATAATTGAAGAAATGCAACCAATAGCGCAAAAAAACGGACATAAAATAATATTTTCAGTATCAAATTCAAATAATCTTTCAATAATTATCGATAAATTTCAAATAAAAAGAGTTTTAAAAAATTTAATTCAAAATGCTATTTCTTATAGCAAACCAAAAACAAATATTTTCATAAATACAAAATGCGAAAATAATTTTTTAATAATAGAAATTCTGAATGAGGGTAACGCTATTACAACAGAAGAATTAAATATGATATTTAACAAATATTATTCTGCAAACTCAAAATATCGCAAAACAGGTACAGGACTTGGACTATATTTATCGAAACAAATAATTGACTTGCATAACGGATATATTGAAGCAGATAATTCAAAAAACGGATTTACAACTTTTTTGGTCAAAATACCGCTATAAGAAGTTAAATATTACCGGTTGAACTGTTTCTGTCATCTTCATATTGTTTTATATCAATTTGTTCTTCAGATTGTTGTAAAGAAATATATTTATATGCATTTGTTGTTTCAATATCAATATTAACATCTGTATCAACCATTTCCACTTCACAGGAGCAAAATTCTTTAATTTTTCCGTCAGTAAGCTTTACAGACACTTTATTTGTAAGTATATTCAACGCACAAACTCTGCCTATACCGTCAGGAGTAATAACACCTGAGCCGATAGGAACCATTTCTTTTGCGGTTTCTATATAATTTTTATATTCATAATTTAAACAACATAATAATCTTCCGCATGTACCAGAAATTTTACCAGGGGTAATAGGCATGCTTTGATCGTGAGCTAATTTTATATTTATAGAATCAAATTGTCTTTTAAACGTACAACAACAAAACGGACGTCCGCACAACCCGTTGCCGCAACACAAAGAAGTTTCATCTCTAACCCCTATATGTTTCAAATCAATTCTAATGTGTTTAAATACTTTTGTTAAGTCTTTCAATAAATTTCTAAAATCTACTCGTTCCGGTGCGGTATAATAAAATGTTACTTTACGTTTATCAAAAGTATATTTACATTGAATTAAATTCATTTGCAAATTATGTTGCTTTATTAAATTTAAACAATCTTTAAATCCTTGTTCTTCAAGATTTAAAATATTTTCATAAGATAATTTATCTTGTTCTGTCATGACTCTTACAAGCGGAACAGAAGGGATTTTTTTCATTTTTAAAATACTTGCAACTTGAGGAGGCACCAAATAAGCTTGAGCAACTTCCTCTCCTTTATCTGTAAGAACTATAACCATATCCCCATGTTTGACTTCAATATTCACGGGAATATCTAATGGATATTGTTTATTTTTAATTAATTTAACCGCTAACATAATTAAATTTTAACATAAATTTTTTAATAATGTATATTTGTAAATTTATGGCAATTTTTTTATTCAAAAAAACTTTATATATATAGGTTAGTTTAAATGCGGAGAATAAAATGAATCCAAGGTTAATTAAATTTGCGGTAGAATTACAAACAGGTGATAAACCACAAGATATAGGAAGCAAAACAATTTACTTTAATAAATCAACGAAAAAGACTTTAATTGATATTTTAAAGCCTGCTCCAATCAATCTTTTAATTAAAAACAATCGTTAAACAAAATAATTTGTTGTTTAAATAATTATTCAGATTGTGAACGTTTTCCCAATATACAATTTATTGTATTTACAGACAATGTAATTTTTTATTTTGCATTGTAAATTTTGTATAGGAGGACATTATTATGAATATGATTATTAAATGGTTTCTTTTTGCTTTGTTGATTATGTTAATTGCTTGGATAATTCCGGGGATAACCATTTCAGGATTTTTAAGCGCTTTAATTGCAGTTTTAATAATCGGACTTATTAATATATTTTTAAGACCGTTAGTTGAGTTTATTTCTCTGCCCATAAATATTCTTACTTTAGGATTGTTTAGTTTAATAGTTAACACTTTACTGTTCTTGCTAGCGGGGAAATTAGCACCGGGGCTTGAAATTACAGGATTTTGGAGCGGATTTTTCGGTGCATTATTATTATCAGTATTTACTCCGTTAATTGATAAAATCGGTAATAAAAATTAAAAATTAAGAGGCACTTTTTAAAAAGTGCCTCTTTAAATTCATTATTTTACTACTATATTAACTAATTTACTGGGGACAACAATTACTTTAACAATTTGTTTTCCGTCAGTTAGTTCTTTTATTCTCGCACTGTTTAATGCGACTTTTTCAAGTTCTTCTTTTGATGTTTCGGAATCAACTTCAATTTTATCTTTAATCTTACCGTTAATTTGAACTACCAATGTAATTGAACTTGTTTTTGCCAATGCTTCATCATAACTCGGCCAAGGCAATTTATGAACAGAATCATTACCGCCTAATCCCTCATATATTTCTTCCGTTAAATGCGGTACAACAGGTGATAATAATTTTAAGAATGTTAATACAGCATAACTGAATACATTTTTATCTTCATCAGAAAATTCGGATTTTGCGTTAATATAATCATAAATAACATTTGCAAATTCTCTGTATTTCGAAATTACCGTATTAAATTGAAATTCATTAGAAATATCCCGAGAAATCTTTTTAACTGTCATGTGAACTTCTCTTACCAAGTCATTATTTACTTTTGATAATGTCGAAATTTCAGGTAATTCGTAATTTAAAATAATATTTTGTTGATTTGCCGAATATAATTTCCAAATTCTGTTTAAGAATTTATAACAACCTTCAACACCTGCATCTGACCAATCAAAATCCCTATTTGGCGGTGAATCTGATAAAATAAATAATCTTGCGGTATCTGCGCCGTAATTCGCAAATATTTCATCGGGATCAACTGTATTTCCTTTTGATTTAGACATTTTTGAACCATCTTTTAATACCATACCTTGCGTCAAAAGATTTTTAAACGGTTCATCAATTTCAAATATATTCAAATCTCTCAATGCTTTTGTAAAAAATCTGGAATATAATAAATGCAAAATAGCATGTTCTATTCCGCCTACATATTGGTCAATCGGTGCCCAATATTTGATTAAATCTTTATCAAACGGTGCTTTGTCATTTCTTGCATCAATATATCTGTAAAAATACCAATTTGAGCACATGAAAGTATCCATGGTATCTGTTTCTCGTTCGGCTTTAGCACCGCAAATCGGACATGTCGTATATTTAAAAGACTCTGAGGTACAAACAGGAGATTTGCCTTTTACGCTAAAGTCGACATCTTCCGGCAATAAAACCGGCAAATCTTCTTCTTTAACAGGAACCGTACCACAATGCGGACAATATACAACAGGAATAGGAGTTCCCCAATATCTTTGACGGGAAATCAACCAATCACGAAGTCTGTATTGAACT
>CAZGRH010000112.1:0-4711 GCA_964527005.1 uncultured Muribaculaceae bacterium
AAATGTCTATGGAAAAAGGTAAGAAAGTAAATTCTAAATTAGTTGGCGGTGTTTGTGGTGAACACGGCGGTGATCCGGATAGTGTTAAATTCTGCCATAAAATAGGTTTGAATTATGTTTCTTGTTCTCCGTTCAGATTGCCGCAAGCTAAATTAGCTGCTGCGCAAGCTGTAATTGAATCAAAATAAATTTAATTATAAATTTATTGGTAAATGAGGACGACTGTCAGTCATCCTCATTTTCTTATTAAGTTAAATTGTTTATCGTGTAAAATGTTAATCTACATCTACAGGTTCTTTTGAAATTGCTTCAATTGCTTCTTTTGCGGTTTGTTTTAAATTTTCATTAATGTTGGGAATAATCGTAAGTTGACGCAATACATCAATAACCCTTTTAAATATTCTTACAATATCGCCCTCTGATGATTCTGCTTGTTTTGCAACATCTTCCCACGGAGTGCCTAAAACCCACTGTTCGATTAAAGAACAATAATATGAATTTATATACATTTCTGTATCTATATCATAATCTCTTTGTATAATCGCAATTTTTTTTCTGATTTCTTTTATTTTATTAAGTGCTTTTCTTGTATTTTGGCTAATCGGTTGTTTTGGGAATACGTCAAATCTCAAATCTTCCGTTATCAATGCGCATATAACAGAAGCAAGTTCGTGCGGTTTTAGTTCGTTTAAAACACCTTTTAATATAATTTCAGATAAATATAATTCATTTTCTGTTCGTATCATTGAGCAAATTATGCCTGATTGTGTAGGATAACCGTTTTCAATATAGTGCATTTTTTCTAATACTGATTTATGAGCTATAAATTTATTCCAATAAATATCTTTTTGTTTATCAATATTTTTACATACGTCATTGTATTTTTTTTCGTATCTGGAAATAATTTCAAGATTTTTCATGTGTTTTTTGTAACCACGACAAATTTCACAATTATATTTTTCAAGTTCTAATCTTAGTTTTTTAGTTTTTTCGTAATATTCCAAAACTTCGGGCGCATTTTTGTTGCCTTTTTGTTTGGCTTGTTTTTGCAGGGTTTTTGCTAATTTGCGATACACTATAAATTTTTCTTTTAGTTTGTTGAAATTAATAAAATCTTCATTAGAAAGTCCGTGAGGACATTTTTCGTTTTTTAATTTTGCAAGAGTTTGTTCACACGCAAGTTGTTGTGCTATCATCGGTTTTAATCTGTCGTTAGATGAAAAATATCCGAAACTTTTTAATATCAATTCTTTTGCTTGTTCTAATTCTAAATTTTGCAATAAATTCAAGACCATTGAATAACTTGGAGAAAATCTGCTTTCCAACGGATTGGAAGAACTTTTCACTAATTCCGCAACTTCATCGGGGGTTTGAAATTGTGTTCCCATAATAACTACATATCCGATTTTATCCATTCCTCGACGTCCCGCACGTCCCGACATTTGTAAAAACTCATTTGCCGTTAACATTCGATGTCCTGAATCGGTTCTTTTGCTTATTGCAGAAATGACGGTAGTTCTTGCCGGCATATTAATACCTGCCGCTAATGTTTCCGTTGCAAATACAACCTTAATAAGTCCTTTTTGAAATAATCTTTCCACCAATAATTTCCATGCCGGAAGTAATCCTGCGTGGTGTGAAGCAACACCGTTATATATATATTCAAGATTTTTATTGTTTTCAAGATAATTATGTTCTTTTAAAAATTTCAGAACTTCAATTTTTATTTGTTTTGCTTCTTCGTTTGTAATTAAATTTAGATTTGCGCATTTTTCCATATTTTCATCGCATTTTCGGCGGGAAAATGTGAAGAAAATTGCGGGCAACATATTTTTTTTGTGTAAAACTTCAATAACATTTTTGACATTATTTTGTTTTTTAGCTTCTCTTGAGTGAAAATTAATTCTTTTTTCAGGTTTTATTTTTCGATTTAAGCGCCCCTCTGGTGTTAATAGCGGTAAAATATCAAACGGTTTAGAAGAATCGAAATAATAATGTCTTAAGGGAACCGGTCTGAAATCCGTGTATACCAATTTGGTTTCGGAATGTACCGTATTTATCCAATCGCAAAGTTCTTGTGAATTCGCAATGGTTGCACTTAAAGCTATTATTTGTATACTGTTTGGACAATAAATAATGCTTTCTTCCCAAACAGTGCCTCTTTCTTCATCATTCATATAATGAACTTCATCAAGAACAACATATTTAACATCTTTTAAATTATCTTTAGTTTTACCGAAATTAGTATTGTAAAGCATATTTCTAAATACTTCGGTCGTCATAACTACAATAGGCGCTTCTCGATTTATAGAGGTATCACCTGTTAAAAGTCCGACATTTCCGCTACCGTATTTTTTGCAAAAATCATAGAATTTTTGGTTTGAAAGTGCTTTTAAGGGAGTTGTATAAAAAATTCTTGTATTTTCTTCTAAAGCTTTATGTATGGCGTGTTCGGCAATACAAGTTTTACCGGCGCCTGTTGGTGCGCACACAACGATACTTTTTGAATTATTTATATATTTAACCGCTTCTTTTTGAAAATCATCAAGTTCAAAATCAAATTTATACAATATTTACACCTTATTTAAAAGTAGTTTGTTGTCATAATCTATTCTTCCGATGAGTTTGTTTAAACGTTTTGCAACATCTTTAAACATTTCGATATTTAAACTTTGCGCACCGTCAGAAGATGCATTATCAGGGTCGTGATGTACTTCCATCATAACACCATTTGCGCCGACTATCAAGCCTGCTTTTGCCATTGGCTCAATTAAATAACGTCTGCCTGTTCCGTGGCTGGGGTCAACAATTACAGGTAAGTGTGAATATTTTTTGATTACGGGAATTGCTGCAATATCAAGGGTATTTCTTGTCGCAGTTCTGTCTACACCCATTATTCCACGTTCGCAAAGAATAACTTTGTCATTACCGTTATACATAATGTGTTCGGCAGCCAATAAAAATTCTCTTATTGTAGCGGCACCGCCTCTTTTTAAAATAACAGGTTTGTTACATTTCCCGACTGCTTTTAATAATTTAAAATTTTGCATATTTCTTGCACCGATTTGCAAAACATCGGCATAGCTGCAAATTAAATCAATATCCATTGTATCCATTACTTCGGTAACAACCAAAAGACCTGTTTTTTCACGTGCTATTGCCATATATTCAAGTGCTTGTTCTTCTAATCCTTGAAAATCATAAGGTGAAGTTCTCGGTTTAAATGCACCGCCACGTAGAAATTGACATCCCATTTCTTTTGCGGCATCCGCAACTCTTAATAAACCGTCTAAATCTTTTTCAACACTGCAAGGTCCAACCATCATAACCGGTTTTTCAAGCCCGCCGATTTTTACTCCGTTTGAAAATTCTATTACGGTATCTTCTTGTTTTCCTTCTCTGGACGCAAGTTTATAAGGTTCTTGAATAAGTTTTACGCTTCTTACTCCGTCATAAGAATGAAAAGCGTGCGGGTCTATCAAACGTTTATCTCCGATTGCGGCGATAACAGTCATAACATCTCCGTGGTTTAAAACGGTTTTAAATCCTTTATTATGAAGTGCCTTTACTACAACATCAATTTGTTCTTTTGTTGCGGAAGGTTCCATAATTATAATCATTGTTAAAATTCTCCTTATTTGCTCAATTTTTTAATATTTTTTTATTAAAACGGAAATTTATTTCTTAAATGTTTTGGTAATTTTATTTTTCCTTTTTTAAATTTAGTTGTAAAATCTGACATTCCTTTCATCATTTTTCTCATTTGATTAAATTGCGAAATTATTTGATTAATTTCGTGCAATGTCATTCCGCAACCTTTTGCAATTCTTTTTTTTCTTGAAGTCCCGATAATTTCAGGATTATCTCTTTCTTGAGGGGTCATACTTGAAATGAATGCTTCAATTTTTTTAATTTGTTTTTCACCTTCTGTTGCAATTGTTTCTTTTGCATCTTTTGTTAATCCGGGAATAGGTAACATTCCCAATACATTGTCAATAGAACCGAACATTTTCATTTGTTTTTGCATCTTTAGAAAATCATTGTATGAAAATTCGGCTTTTGCCATTTTTGCCTGAAATTCTTTTGCTTGTTTTTCGTCAAAAACTTCTTGGGCTTTTTCAACAAACGATACAATATCGCCCATTCCTAAAATTCTGTCTGCCATTCTTGAGGGATAAAAAACGTCCAGTGCTTCTAATTTTTCACCTACCCCCGTAAGTTTAATAGGTTTTCCTGACGCTTGAACAACGCTCAATGCCGCTCCGCCACGAGAATCACCATCTAACTTTGTGAGAACAATACCTGTAATATCCAATTGCGCATTGAAATTTTCTGCAACACTTACGGCTTGTTGTCCTAACATAGAATCTATTACCAACAATTTTTCTTGAGGTTTAAAAAATCTATCAATAAGCAAAAGTTCCGCCATCATTTCATTATCAATTTGCAGTCTGCCGGCGGTATCAATAATTACTGCGTTAAATCCGTTATTTTTTGCGTATTCTACGGCTTCTGTAACAATGCTTTGAACATCTTTTGAATTATCATTTGCAAAAAACCGAGTATTTGTTTGTGCCGCTAAAGTTTTTAATTGAGTAATTGCGGCAGGACGATATACATCTGCTGCAACCAATAAAGGATTTTTTCCGTCTTTTCTTAATTTAATTGCAAGTTTTGCGGCGGAAGTAGTCTTTCCTGAACCTTGAAGTCC
>CAZGRH010000113.1:0-4564 GCA_964527005.1 uncultured Muribaculaceae bacterium
AAAATAAAGACAAATCAGACGAAAAAGCAATTAAAGAAGCTGACATAACAAAAGTTCCGAAACCTCACGAAATAAAAAATTACTTGGATGAATATATTATCGGGCAAGAAGATGCAAAAAAAGCACTTGCAGTTGCCGTATATAATCACTATAAACGTATTGCTCATAATGCTGCAAATGAAGATAAATCTCAAGTGGAAATACAAAAAAGTAATATTTTATTGGTAGGTCCTACAGGTAGCGGAAAAACTTTATTGGCACAAACATTAGCGAAAATGCTTGATGTTCCGTTTGCAATTGCTGACGCAACTACATTAACGGAAGCAGGATATGTCGGCGACGATGTAGAAAATATTCTTTTAAGACTTTATCAAAACGCTGATTTTGATGCACAAAAAGCCGAAAGAGGTATTATTTATATCGATGAAATTGATAAAATTTCCAGAAAATCCGAAAATACAAGTATTACAAGAGATGTTTCAGGTGAAGGTGTTCAACAGGCATTATTGAAAATGATAGAAGGAACCGTTGCAAATGTTCCGCCGCAAGGAGGAAGAAAACATCCGCACCAAGAATTTATTCAAATAAATACTTCCAATATATTATTTATTGTAGGCGGTGCTTTCGTTGGTTTGGATAAAATTGTTGAAAGACGTGCAGGCGAATCTGTTTCTATCGGTTTTGGTACCGGTATGGCAAAAACTCAAGCAGAAAAAGAACTTGAAGCAGCAAAATTGTTAAAAAAATTGCAGCCTGAAGACTTATTAAAATTCGGTTTAATTCCTGAATTTATAGGAAGAGTTCCTGTTTATGCGGTTTTAGACCCACTTGATGAAGCAGCACTTAAAAATATTTTGACTCAACCGAAAAATGCTCTTTTAAAACAATATCAATGCTTATTAGGTATGGACGGAGTAGAACTTAAATTTGAGTCTGATGCCGTTGATTTAATTGCGCAAGAAGCTATTAAACGTAAAACGGGAGCAAGAGCGCTACGTTCAATTGTTGAAGAAATAATGATGGATATTATGTATGCGCTGCCTGCACAAGATGATGTAAAAGAGTTTGTTTTAACTGCAGATATGGTAAAAAAGAAAAATGACGGTGTTGCCGAATTAATAAAATTACCGACAAAACAGACAGAAGAAACAAAACCTACGTTATCAAAACTTGAAACAAATGAAGAAATAGCTTAAAAATAAAAAACTCCGCAAAAGCGGAGTTTTTTATTTATTATTTATACGTGATATTTCATATTTTAACATTTTTGTAAATTTTTCACTTCCTTTAGGATTAAGATGGTCATAGTCAAAAAAATCATCATCAATAAAACTCTTATTATCAAATAAGTTAATTATTTTGATGTTTTTATCTTTACAAGTATTTATTAAACTTTCAAACAAAACATCAAATTCAGGTAATGCTTTTCTATATTCATTATGAAAAGGAGGAATTACAATATACATTTGCTGATTGCCATTTTGGCAAAAAGCCCGATATAACTTACTTACCCAAACATCTTGCCTGCATTCCCTTGTCAATTGCTTAAGATGGAGCCACGCTCGGCGTTTGCCCCCCCCCCCCCAACTGGGTTTTGGCGTCCAACACATTTGCCGTCAAAATCAGGATTTTTCCCGAATTCTACAATTTTTGCTTTTTTATAATTATTTTTTAAAAAGTAACTGTAATAAATGGTGATGAAATTCGTTCTTAATTTTGAAAAAAATTCTTTAGGACTTATATCAAATAAAAATTTAAAATGAACACAACGATATTTTTCACTTGCTTTTTCCAAACAAAAACCTGCTGAAAAAATCGAGTAAAAAAGAATAATTGTATTTAATTTAGGAAGTTGATTTTTATATTTATTGTAAAGCATATAAGAATAATACAAATCTTGCGACGGAGAACACAAATTAAACTCAGCGGAATTTTTGGGCATAAAAGCATATTGTCCGTGAGAACTGCCCAATGCGAGTATTTCAATATTATTTAGATTTTCAAGAAAAGATTTTTGTTTCCCCGAAAAATTAATAAAATCTCTTCCTATAATATTTTTGCCTCTGATTTTATCAATTAATTCCTGTATTTTACTTGACATATTTCCCCCTCTAATCATAATAAAACTTTTCACGAAATAAATCAATGATTGCATATTTTCGGTTATTAATTTACAATAAAGCAGTAGAACTTGTGGTAATAATTTTATGGATTATAGATTAATTGATATGAAAGTTTTCGGCGATGAAAGAGGAAAACTTATATCTATAGAGGGAAACAGAAATATACCGTTTAATATAAAACGAGTTTATTGGATTTTTGACACCCATCCCGAACAAAATAGAGGAATGCATTCACACAAAAATATGGAACAAATAATTGTTGCAATGGATGGTGCTTGTCAATTTGTTTTAGATGAC
This sequence comes from uncultured Muribaculaceae bacterium, assembly GCA_964527005.1. GTDB lineage: Bacteria > Cyanobacteriota > Vampirovibrionia > Gastranaerophilales > Gastranaerophilaceae > Avigastranaerophilus. Next base: position 2,421 of record CAZGRH010000113.1, read on the forward strand.
GGTTATACAAGAGAAAAAGTGTGGTTAAACCGACCCGACAGAGGTTTATACATCGGCAAAAATATGTGGAGAGAGATGAAACATTTTTCTTACGGTTGTAAATTAATGGTTTTGGCTTCCGATTATTACGATGAAAAAGAATATATACGTGATTACAATAAATTTTTAGCCGAAATTCGAGGTTAGTGCAAAATAATGATTAAATTTCTGGATTTACATAAAATAAATGAACGTTTTAGAGTTAAAATTGATAAAAAAATTAAACAGGTTATAGATTCCGGTTGGTATTTACTCGGAGAAGAAGATAAAAATTTTGAACAAGAATTTGCGAAATATTGCGGAGTAAAGCATTGTATAGGTTGCGCAAACGGTCTTGACGCTTTAAATTTAATAGTAAAAGCGTACGGATTTACAAAAGGTGATGAAATAATCGTACCCGCAAATACCTATATTGCAACAATTCTTGCAATTTCGGGAAATGGTTGCACACCTGTATTTGTTGAACCTGATATTAATACCTATAATATTAATCCTGATTTAATAGAAGAAAAAATTACAAAAAATACAAAAGCAATTATGGTTGTTCATTTGTACGGTCAAGCGGTTCAAATGCAAAAAATATGGGAAATTACAAAACGACACAATTTAAAAGTAATTGAAGATTCGGCGCAAGCACACGGTGCTTTTTATCAAGGCAAAAGAACAGGTAATTTAGCGGACGCAAGCGGATTTTCTTTTTACCCCGGAAAAAATTTAGGATGTATGGGGGATGGCGGTTGTATTACAACAAATGATGATGTTCTTGCAAATAAAATAAGAGCATTAGCAAATTACGGTTCGGACAGAAAATATCATCACATTTACAAAGGTACAAATTCAAGGCTTGATGAAATTCAAGCTGCGATTTTGAGTGTAAAATTACCGTATCTGGACGGTGATAATGAGCGCAGACGTGAAATAGCAAAATATTATAGAGAAAATATCATCAATCCAAAAGTAATTTTGCCGAAAACTTATGATGAAAAAGCACATGTTTGGCATGTATTTGTGGTAAGAGTACAAAACAGAAGTGAATTTCAGCAATATTTGGAACAAAACGGCATTCAAACAATTATACATTATCCGACTGCACCACATAAACAATTGGCTTATAAAGAATATGAAAATTTATATTTGCCGATAACGGAAAAAATACATTCAGAAGTTATTTCACTTCCGATTTCTCCTGTTTTAACCGATGAAGAAGTAAAAAAGACAGTTGAAGTAATAAATGCTTGGAGTAATTAATGCGGCAAAATAAAGAAAAATATGACATAGTTGTTTCTTTAGGAGGAAATTGTGCTGCCGCAAATGCTTTAAGATTTAGAAATAAAAGATTTTATTCTTTACCCTTTGATTGGACATATTTTCAAGACAAACAAGCCCTCTTTAATTTTACGGCAGGTTTAAAAAATAATTTTGCAGATTTTTTATTAAAAGAAAATCTTGTTCCTGTACAAGAAAACTTGCACGGAGATTATTTAAATTATTTCGACAAAAAATCATTATATTATTTTCCTAATCACTTTAAAAAAGAAATCGAAAACGAAAATGCATACCAAAAAGTGTATGAAACTTTTAAAAAGAGATGCTATCGTTTAACGGAATTACTAAAAAAATCTGATAGAGTACTTTTTATTCTTTCGACGAAAGTAAACATAGAAAGTTGTGACATTGAAAAAATATTAGAAGAAATAAAAAATTTATTCCCTGATTTAAAAATTATGTTAAGAGTTCTTTGCTTTGATTGCGAAGAAGAAAAAATCAAGACCATATTGAATGTCGTTGAATCAAACTTTCTTTCTGAAGAGATTATAAAGACTGCTCTTTGGATGAAGCAAAGATATGGTATTAAATACTACGATGCACTTAAATGTTTTATTGCGAATGGAAAGCCGCCTAAAGAGGGCAAGGAAAAAGAACCTTATAAAAATATAAAAGGGAGCTATGCAAAGCCTGAAAGTATTACTGCTGAACAAAATATAGCTGTAAAAACAATTTCCGAGGCTTTAGAAAAGGGCGAACAGGACAATTTTTTAATTCATGGAGTTACTTCTAGCGGTAAGACGGAAGTATATATGGAAGCCATAGAAAAGACTGTTTTA
>CAZGRH010000114.1:0-4457 GCA_964527005.1 uncultured Muribaculaceae bacterium
AAGTTAAAGACGGTTCCCAACCTAATTCCGAAGTGATTTTGTCGTTACTTATCGCATAACGTCTGTCGTGTCCCAATCTGTCTTTTACATATTCAATAGAAGAATCATCTTTACCCATTGCAGAAAGAATTAATCTTGTAATTTCCATATTTGTTTTTTCGTTATGACCGCCGATGTTGTATACTTCACCTGTTTTCCCTTTATGTAAAACAGTATCTATTGCACTGCAATGGTCGTATACATATAACCAATCACGAACATTTAATCCGTCACCGTAAACAGGTACTTTTTCATTCTTTAAAAGTTTAGAAATAAAGAATGGAATTAATTTTTCGGGATATTGATAAGGTCCGTAGTTATTTGAGCATCTTGTATTTAAAACAGGCATTTTATAAGTTTCATGATAAGCCCTTACAAGCATATCGGCACTTGCTTTAGAGGCAGAATAAGGACTGTTCGGGGATAAAGGAGTTGTTTCATAGAAATATCCGGTTTTTCCTAAAGAACCGTATACTTCATCGGTTGAAACCTGTAAAAAACGTTCAATACCAATTTCTTTACAAGCTTGTAATAAATTTAAAGTACCTTGAACATTTGTTTCTATAAAAATTTCAGGTCCGGTAATTGATCGGTCAACATGGCTTTCCGCAGCAAAGTTAACTACACAATCAACTTGCGAAACTAAATCTCTTATTAAATTTTTATCGCAAATATTACCATGAACAAATTTATAATTCGGGTTATTTTTTACATCATTAAGATTTTCTATGTTTCCGGCATAAGTTAATGCATCAATATTAATAACCTTATAGTCAGAATATTTGTTTAAAATATGTCTGACAAAACAACTTCCGATAAAACCGGCTCCGCCCGTAACTAATAATTTCATGCTTAATCCTTTATTTCTCTAAGTTTTGGTTGCTTTTTATCTTTTTCTGATAATATCGGTTCAAAATCAATACCCCAATCAATACCGATTTGTGAATCGTTCCATAAAATACCTCTGTCATGTTCTTTAGAAAATTCATTTGATGCTTTATAGAGCAATTCGGCAGTTTCGCTAAGAACTACAAAACCGTGAGCAAAACCCTCCGGAATAAATAACATATTTTTATTTTCCCGAGATAATTTTTCTCCGACCCATTGCCCGAATGTGGGTGAATTTTTTCTAATATCAACCGCAACATCAAAAATTTCACCTTGAACACAACTGACAAGTTTAGCTTGTGCTTTAGGCGGGGCTTGATAATGCAATCCTCTTAATACTCCTTTTGTAGATTTAGAATGATTGTCTTGATTAAATTCAACATTAATACCATTTTTAAGAAAATCAGATTTTTTATATCTTTCCATAAAAAATCCTCTTTCATCTTCAAATACTTTAGGTATTACAAGTATGACATCATTAATTTTTAATCTTTTAAATTCAAATGGCATATTAATCTCACCTCTTTGTTTATTATAACAAAAAAGTACAATATATAGAATATTTATTTACAAGTAAAAAGAGGCAAAATAGAATTACGTATTAATAAAATGAAAATTTTAAAATTGCAATTTAATTAGCCTCTTTTTTAAATATTTTTAATTAATTTAAAATAACGGAGATATTTTATTAAAATTTACATATTCTTCAACTTGAACGGTATTTGGTGCTTCAATTTTTTCCAAGCTGCGTTTTAAAATTTCAGATTGTTTATTTAATAATTCTTTATCTGCACAGGCAATATCTCTGCCGATTGAATTTTTTGCTAAAATAATTGCTTTTTCAGACGGCGCACCATCTCTGTTTACTTCGGCTTGTACTTTATAACTGCTCCAATCTGATTTTAGTTCATCAATTTTTTTAAAATGTAAATCACCGCATAATCTTTTATCTGCTTCATTTTCAATTATGTCAGCAACATATTCTTTTTGTGATTTAAAATGACATGGCAAAATTAAATCGGTTCCGATAATTTCTTCCGCATCACGTTTGTCATGTTTTTGAAACATTTCTGCTGCAATTTGTAAATGTGCAAGCTCCATTTGAAACATTTCTTCCCATATTAATTTTAATTTTTCACAGGTTTCGTCTTTGTAACAATTATAATAATTACACACTTCAACGAATTCGTGTATCAACCATTTCTCAAACCAAGTTTCATTCGGGTCTATTAAACTTTCATACATTGTTACATGTTCTTCTTCAACATCACATATTTCCGCATATAAACGTTTTAAATCTGTATTTCCGTACATAAAACCGTGTTCTGCATAAAAATTATGAGTTTGTTGTTCCGCTGAAACTAAAGTTAAAATATTTACTTTTGTTATCGGAGAAGTTTTTTCTTTATCATAAGCCATTCTGATTCTTATAGCATTGTCATTATGATGATATTGGGTAGGGCGAGCTAATGTAACATCAGTATTATTATGTAAAATTTCATTAGGATTTGTTTCTTCAAGTATATATGCAAATTGAGCATATCTGTACAAATGATCAAAATCTTCCGATAATCCGAAATTAAATGTTTCTCTTACATATTCATCGGGTTCGTTTTGAGCAAGCCAAGCAGTTAAATCTACCGCAACTTGTTCGTATCCCAATGTTGTATCAAGGACTGTTTGATTAACGGGACACAACCAATTTACGGTTGTTTGTTGCATATCTTCTATTCTTCGTATATTTACCAATATTTTGTTCAAATCCGTATCGTTGGATTTTCTTACAAAAGCATGTTTAAAACTCCATGACTCTGTTTCTATTCCGTTTAACAATATTTGTCTTGTTCTTGAATAATTATCAATTTCAAATCTGTTATACGGACGTTTTACAATATCATGCCAAGTTCTTATTTGTTTCTCTAAAGGAATACCTTTTTCTTTTAATAAGTTCATAATTTTTTCCTTTCATTTTTTTTGATAAATCTTTGAAATTTATAAAATTTCAAATCGGTTTTATAAACAAAGTGCATAAGCGAATAATTCCGCAACTTTGTGGTTATAATATCTTCCGTCATCTTTTGCGAATAAATTTTCCCAATGGCTTATTGATGTACCATTTTGTGAATATGACGGATTCGTAACCATAATGTGATGTGTATTTGAATCGTATCTCAAGGGAAATAAATCATTTGTTTGCATAAAGCTGGGAAGTTTATCACTTGCACAATTAAAAGCAAATAATGCGGTATTAATTCTATTTAATCTTTGTTCGTAAGTTATTCCGCCTTCATAATTATCATTTTCTATTTCAACCCGAGGTGCATAAATACGTTCATATTTGAATTGTTCCGAAAGTTGTTTTACTGCATTAAAATTATCACCTGTAATATAATCCGTACCTGTATTTAATCCCATGTTTTTATAACGGTAAAAATCATCGGTGCTTTTTTCTCCGGCAAAAGCGATTGTTGTTTTGCCGCATCTTCGCCTAATTTCATATAAAATATATTGCATTTGTGAATAATCCGGTAATGCTCCTACTCCCGTATAATTTTCCATGTCATACCCGCCTATATGTTTTGCTGAATCAATAAACATAGCTTCAAATCCCAAATTCATTAATTTTACACATTCTTGTATGTATAATTCGACATGTTGAGGATTATTCCAATGAAATACTTCATCTTCTTTATATGGGTGAGAAATTTTTATTTGGTCAGCAGAAATAACGGTTCTGAAACCCGTTTTTATTCCCCTAAAATGCGCTAAATCATTAAATGCAATTAGTTGTTCTTCTTGTGAAATGTCTTGTTCAATCCGTTTTGAAATGATATTTTCACTATATCCGGCATTAAGTTTAATTCCGTAAATCGAATTTTCTTCAAAAATACTTTTATTATAGCCATCTCCGTAAATGTTTGGAAAAATTTGTGAGAGAATTACACAATTCGCCCAACTTTTAGCAGATGGCGGAATTGCCGGTAATAATTTTATACAACTGATTATGCCGCAACATGTTTTATCGTTTGTCATTTGGGCAATCGCACGATTGTTTAATTCCGTATAATTCGCAAAACGTCCCCAATTATCTCCATAATCAGGAGTCTTTATGTTGCATGGAAATTCTTTATAAAAAATTTCTCCCTCGCTTAATGTTGCGATTGAGTTTATAGCTTTTTTTATCGGACGTCGTAATAATTCGTAAGGAACTATATTCGCAATCCATTTTTTCTTAAAATAACAACTTCCAATTGAATAATAAGTTCTTTTTTTCGTCCAATAATCAAATTTTAATTTGGAATTTTCATTAAAAGCAAAAAGTAATTTGTTTACACAATTTTTTTTCATAATTATAAATATTTGCATTAAAAAAATGTTTGACATCAGACCTTTTGATTTCATTAATAATAATTATTTTTGATAAAAAATTATAAAAGGTATTGTAATTTTTTTTTGATTATAAGATAATATAAGTAGCTTATGGCAAGGTAGCTCAGTTGGCGAGAGCGCACGGCTCATACCCGTGAGGT
>CAZGRH010000115.1:0-4433 GCA_964527005.1 uncultured Muribaculaceae bacterium
CCCGGCGGTAAAAAGATCAGAGCAATCATTGAAGCTTCTGGTGCTGAAATTGATATTCAAGATGACGGAAGAGTTACTATTACTTCAAATGACAAAGAAGGTGCCGACATTGCAAAAAGTATGATTAATCAAATTACTTTTAAACCGGTTGAAGGATTGGTTTGCAAAGGTAAAGTCGTCAAAATCGTTCAATTTGGTGCTTTCGTTGAATTAGCTCCGGGTAAAGACGGAATGGTTCACATATCTCAAGTTTGTAAAGAAAGAATTGATACTATCGAGGGCAAACTAAATGTTGGTGATACCGTAATTGTAAAAGTTATCAAGATTGATGACAGAGGAAAAGTAAGTTTGACAATAAAGGGTGTTACTGACGAAGAAAAAGCCAATTGTCAATAATAATTTAAATTAAAATATTAATAGCTCAAACTTCCTATTAAAGAATGTTTGAGCTATTATTTTAAAAAAATAGAAGAGGCTATATTGGAAAATTCATTAAAATATAATTGTATTTTTGGTGGCGGCGGTATACGTGGCTTGTGCTATATAGGTGCATTAAAAGCCTTGAAAGAATTTAATGTTGAAATAAAAAAACTTGCAGGTTCGTCTGTTGGTGCCGTTTTTGCAGGATTATACGCTATAGGATATAGTGAAAACGAAATAAAAGAGTTATTTTTAGACTTTGATTTAAATATGTTCAGAGATATTAATATAGGCTGGTTTAATCCTGATATATCAATAAGTAAAGGGGAAATATTTTTAAATTGGCTTCGAGATAAATTTTCTCTCAAATATTACGGAAGAAAATATTCTCCAAATGATAAACCGATTACTTTTAATGATATTAACTCTGATTTATCCGTACTTGCCACTGATTTAAGTACGAATATGCCGTTTGTTTTTTCGAAAGAAAACACACCTGAGGCAGAAATTGCACTTGCAATAAGGGCATCTGCCGCACTTCCGGGACTTATGAAAGCAATAAATTACAAAAATTCAATTTTGGTTGACGGTGATTTAATTAAAAGTTGGCGGGCATGGAAATTATTTGAAAATTTTAATGAACTTGATACAAGAGTTCTTGAATTTAGATTAGAGGGAATTCGAAATAATGATGAAATTAAAAATCCGCTTGATTATGCAAGTTCGATAATAGATACATTAAATTATTTTTCTACTGCGAATGTTTTTAATGATTATCATGAAAATGACAGATTTGATTTCGTTGTTATAGATACAAAAGATCTTATTTTGTTTGATTTTACCGTAGATACGGATGAGAGAGAAAACTTAATAAATAAAGGTTATAATACGACAAAAAATTTTTTTGAAAAAACTTTATTGGATAAAAAACTGCAACTTGCACCGATTTATCGGCAAATAAAAGAAAAATTATATTATTTGGAGTTGTATTTTAATCAAAATAAAGTTGATAACGTTTTATTTAAAGCAAATGAAATTTCAACAATTTTAAATATAAATTCTAAATTTTTGGATGAATTAATTTGCGAAAATATCATTAATTTAATTCAACTTTTAAAAATTAATGTTTCTAAAAAAATATTTAACGTTAAAAAATTTAACAATTTAGAATTAATTAATTCAAAAATTTTATTTTCAAAAAACTTAATTGCAAGACGTGAAGAAGAAATTTTGAATTATACAAGAAAAGTTAGTAATAAAAATTAAAATTACGAGAAATAAAAGATAAGTTATTTTATAATATTAAATTATGAGTAAAAATAATCGGAGAAAAGGATGGTTATTGAAAACATTTTGGAGAGTGAAGACGTGGAATTAAATGAATTTAACAATAATGATAACAATTCAATTTTAACATTTAAGATAGTTGACGCAATTAAAGAGGTTTTGGAAGAGGACAGAAAACAAAAACAACCTTTAATTCTTACATTAAATGAAAACTTTTTGATAAAACTGGTAAAAGGATTTGTCGAAAATAAAAAACAACATTTTTTAATCGGAATTACAGGTGAATCTGCTTCCGGAAAAACAACTTTTGTTAATTATGTTTCTAAATCAATAAGAAAAATAATATTTAATGAAGTTTTTACATCTTTATGTTGTGATGATTATTATAAAGATACTTCTGAAGAATTAAAAGCAGCAGGAAGCTATGAAGAACTTTATAAAACAGGTTTCAGTTTTGATAAGCCCGATGCTATTAATTTGGATTTAATGAGGGCACATTTAATAAGCTTAAAAAACGGTTGTGGTGTAAATGCACCGGAATATGATTTCGTAACTTGTGAAAGTATTCCGAACCGTTCGTATAAAAATCCTACAAGAGCAGTTTTCGCTGAAGGTTTGTACGTTTTAGGCGATAAACTCGTTGATTTGTTTGATGTAAAAGTATATGTTTATACTCCGTTTGAAGCCATAAAAGAAAGATGGTTTACAAGAGCGGTTTCAAGAGGAAAAACCGGTGCAGCGGCTGAACATCAATTTAATGACGTAAATACCACCGCACAAGTCTATATTAGACCGACAATGCAAAACGCAGACATTGTAATTAACGGTTTGACTAATGCTGAATATATTGAAGAAATAACAACTAAAATAATTAACATTACAAATGAAATTATAAACGAATATAAATAAGATGAATTTATTAACAAAAAAGATTTACATTTTGTAAAAAAATGTAAATCTTTTTTTATTTATAAAAAAAATAATTAAAGAAAAAAAAGAAATTGTCGATGGATAAATAAACAGGTAAATTATATCACTTGTAAAGAAACGTAAAGATAAAACAAAAAAGACTAATAAAAATTAAGACTTTTAGCAATTTATGAAATTCATTTGTTTTAATATTTATGTAGTCTTGTCATAAACAAACAGGAGAAATTTGTGGCAAAAGCAAATACAATGACATCACTACAACTTCACATAAGAAGAGCTTTAAATTATATAGGATATTTCCCTAAGTTTATAAAAAGGAAAAATCCTATAGGACAATTAGCAAAGCAGATACTTGTGGTAAAAGAATTATTTTTCGTTCAACAGAAATTAAAAAGAATTCAAAACCGTATAAATTATGAGAAGTACAAGTTGAAGAAAACAGAGTTAATTTTGGCACAAAACCAAGATCACTTGTTTATCAAAGGCAGAAAAATAAATCAAATCAGATAAGGAACTCAAATGGGATTTTTAGTTGCATATTCCAGAAAAATGTATTTAACGGCTTATATAAATAAGCTGCAAGTTAAGATTAAAGATATAACCGAACAAAAGCTTAAATTAACCGATACAATAACGGAATATCAATCTCAAATTAATGATATAGGTGATGCGGATTCGCCGTCGGTAAAAAAATTGAAAGCGAAAATGGTTGAAATAGAAAATCTGGAAAAACAAGCGGATTTACAGGCACAGAAATATCAAACACAATTAAGTGCGGCACAGACGGAACTTAATTCAGCGGATAGTGCGGTTCAATCAGGTATTCAATCGTCATTTAGTGTTAAATATGCTTAATAAACAAAGAAAGAAGAAATTATATATTTCTTCTTTTTTTATTTGACAAATAACTTCTTCTTTTTACAATAGTAGAATGAAGATAAATATTACAGATATAGAAAATAAAGAAAATAAGACAATTGATGTTCAATTTTCGCAAATTTATGAAGAATTTAATCCTAAAATTCCCGTTGTTGCAAATTTAACACTGACTTTAATCGGGGATTTAATAAAAGTTTCAGGAAATATTAAAGCGGATTTAATTTTGACATGTGATGTATGTTTAAAAGAATTTACGAAAAGTTTTGATATAAATGTTGAAGAATTCTTTACAAAATATAATTTAAATGAAGATTGTGCAAGTGAGTTTGAAATAAAGAATGACGGCTTTATTGAAGATTTAAACGGTGAAAATGAAATTGATATTAAAGATTTTGTTTACCAAAGTATAATTTTAAATATGCCAAATAAGATTGTTTGTGATATAAATTGTAATGGGGATGAAAATCTTAATAAATATTTAAAGAAAGAAATTACAGACCCGAGATTAGAAGTATTTAAAAATATAAAGATACAGAAAGATAAAGGATAAGGATTATGGCAGTACCAAAGAAAAGAACAGGTAAAGCGGCTCAAGCGAAAAGAAGAGCAAATTGGAAAGGTTCAGTACCTGAAACTACAATTTGTATGAATTGCGGCGCTACAGTATTGACACACACAGTATGTACAGAATGCGGCACTTACAAAGGTCAAGTTGTCAGCAAGAAAGCTGCTAAAACAGAAGAAGCAAAAGACGCTGAATAATTTAATGCATCAAAAATTTTCTCTGCAATTTTAATTGTCGAGAAAATTTTTGAATGCGAAATAAAAACAGGAAATGTAAAAATAATTACATTAATGGTATTTTGTGCAATGAAAAAAGTATAAATAAGTTAAAGTGGGGATATAGAACAGTATGA
>CAZGRH010000116.1:0-4425 GCA_964527005.1 uncultured Muribaculaceae bacterium
CGATTAAAAACATTTTATATTAAGAATTTATATACTGTGCATAAGATAGTACTTTTTCTTTTAATATTTTGGAAAGTCCCCATTTCGCAAGGTTACAGGTAGTCATAAGCTCGCAATTATTTAGTTCGTTTTGCGAATATTTAACCTCTTTTGAAATCATTTTTGCTAATTTTGGATGTTTAATCATAAAAAAGTTTTCCATTAACGAACATGAACGTTTTTTATTTACTATCCGCATGCCGGTCGGCAAATAAGTTTTTTCGTTTCTTGTTATCGGTTTGTGATAAAGTGCATTTTTTGCTTTCGGCAAATTAAAATTGTTTGCTTCTAAAAATTTATCAAGTCTTATTAATTTATTTTTAAATTCTTTGTTCTCTATTTTGCACAAGGTTTCATAGCAAGAATCACACGAACATACAATGTATTTTGCATTATTGTTACACGATTCAATTACTTTTTTAGAATTTTTCTCAAATTTTAAATTGTCGCCGTTTGTCAAATATGGGTAGCCGCAACAATTTGAAACAACTTTTTCTACTTTATAGCCTAGTTTTTCTATCAATTTTATTGATGCATTTCTGTCATCTGCATCAATATACCTGTTATAACAACCCTCAAAATAAATAACCTTTTCTTTACCTGTATTTTTAATAGGTTTATACTTTTTGAACAGATTAAAAATTCCGTAAAATCTAAAAATAAAAAAAAGTTTTATATAAAATGATTTTGGAACATATTTTAATTGCGTAAAAATTTCTGCCGAATTAATATTACTTGGGCAAAAATCTTTGCACAAATTGCAGTTTAAACAAACATCTAACTCTTTTTTGAATTTTTTAGAAAATTTGATGCCATTATTAAAAAAGTTATTCAAAACAATGTATCTTCCTCTGGGTAAATACATTTCGTTTTTTGTTGCAATGTAAATTGGACAAACACTTTGGCAAAGTCCGCATTTTGAGCATTTATAAACTTCTTCTTTTATTTGTTTATAATATTCTTTTTCCATATTTTATTCAAAAGTTATCTTTTAACAGTTGTCTTTTATGTTTAATTATACGATAATTTAAAATATGATGCTAAAAAAATTATTAAACAACAAAAAAAATTTCGGATATTTAATTTTAACGATTATCGTAGTAGCTTTATGTTTATGGGCATTTATTTCTTCTGTAATATTAACGAAATCATTTAAAAATAAAATTATAGACCAAACATACAATAATAAATCTGCCAATATTCAAAATTTACTGGTTACAGAAACAAAAGAAAATGAAAAACTCTGGGAACTTTTTGCCGACACTGGCAGATATAACGATATAGACAATTTAGTTTTTTTAGAAGGGATTATCGGTAATTTTTACGAAAAAAACGATGTAAAAGCCAGTTTTAAAAGCGATAAAGGAACTTACAATACAAGCACTAAAGAAATTATGCTTAAAGAAAATGTTCTGTTGATATATTCGGACGGAACAAATATTTCTTGTGACAACATACAATACAAAGGAAAAAATACAGATATTACCGCTAACGGAAATGTCAGAATAGAAAAACCGAACGAAGCAGTTATTTACGGTTCAAAAGCAGTATTAAACGGTGATTATTCGAATTTTCACGTAGAGGGAAGAACAAAAACAAAATTTTATATGTAAAAAGGAAAAATAATGAAAAATCATATTTTAAATATAATCTTACTTATTACATTTTTTACAACCGGAATTGGAATAGCATTAGCAAATTCTTTGACCGTTGAGTCTGAAACACAAGAATTTAAAGACAATGAAAGTAAAATTTATTTAGAGGGAAATGTTAAAGTTAAATCCGGCGGGGTTAACGTATTAAGTCCTAAAGCGGTTGTTGAAATAAATCCAAACAACAACAAAGTTGAAAATGTTGAATTTACCGATAATGCCTATACTTATTATCTCGAAGAGGGTAAAAAACACGAAATAAAAGCTCAAATAATTAATGTTTCTTTGTTAAAAAAGATTTACGAAGCTAAAGGAAACTCAATTACAACCGTTACCGAAAATGAAAAACCAATGGTTATAGTAACGGCAGACAAACAAGAATATCATAAAGAAGCAAATACAATGAAAGCTTTCGGGAATGTGAATATTTTATACAAAGATATTGAAACTTTTTCACAAGAAGCAACAGTCAACTTAAATGCAAATAATGATGTAAAAAAAATCACTTTATCTGGCAATTCTAAATTAAAACAAAATAAAAACACTATAAATGCAAAAAAAGTAATATATGACAATGTAAAAGAAGAAGCAGTTGCAACAGGAAATGTATATACTCACATTGTTGATGAAGACAATAAAAATATTGAAATTTGGTCTGATTATCAATCTTATGACAAAAAAGACAATTTTGTAACGGCAGCAGGCGGAACAAAAATAAAATATGAAGATTATAACGCTTCAGGCCCGAAATTAAATGTTTTTACGGATAAAAAAACAAAAAAATTAAACGAAGCTATATTCGTAGGACGTTCAAAAATTGAAACAAAAGGCAGAACCATTGAAGCGGACAGAATTGCAATTACAATGAACCCTAAAAATTTTAAAGCAGAGGGTAACGTTAAATCAACAATCCAAAACTTAGGAGGAAACGGTAAGTTTTAATGTTTCACTTACTAAACAAATTTTTTCCTAAAAAATTTATTTGCAAAGCTCCATTTTCACAAGTATACATATATCACGACGGCAGAGTTTTTTTATGCCCCGATTGTTATTTAAAGAAAACTGCCGAAATTGGCAATTTAAATAACAATTCATTTGACGAAATCTGGAATTCAAAACAAGCACAAGAAATAAGAAAAGAAACATTAAAAGGAAATTATCCTTATTGTTCACCGGCATTTTGTCATTCAAAAACAAATTATCACACAAAATTTATACCAAATAAAAATATTTGCTATAAACAAAAACAAAAGAAATATCCCCAAATGGTATGCATTGGTCCTGATTGGGAATGTAATGTTAATTGCATTATGTGCAGAAAAGAAATTTCGAGATTATCTGACAACCTGTTAAAAGAAGTAAATAAAAGAACGGAAGAAATTTACCTGCCAATTTTAAAAGATGCAAATGAACTTACATTATCAACTACATCTGACCCGTTTGCAAGCAGAAGCACAAGATTTCTTATTAAATCCGCCGCAGAAAAATATCCTGAATTAAAATTTAATTTGTTAACAAACGGTATTTTATGCGATGAATTTAATTGTAAACAATTGGAAATTGAGAATAAAATTTCAAACGTTATGGTGTCAATTCACGCTTCAAACGAAGCAACCTACAATGAAATTGTAAAAAACGGTAATTTTAATAAAGTTGTTGAAAATATAAAATGGCTAAAAAAACTCAAAAATGAATGCAAAATAAAAGAACTGTATCTGGCATTTGTTGTTTCAAACAAAAATTATCAAGATATTCCGAATTTTATAAAATTCGCAAAAGAAAATGACGGAATTGCTCTTTTTTGGGTTTGTGTAGACTGGGGCGGTAATTTAAAATGGCAAGATGAACCGTTAACCGTTTGGCAAAAAAAACATCCCAATTATAATAAGTTAGCTGATATTTTATGCAAAATCGATTTTAAAGATAAAAATACATATTTTTGTCCACGATTAAAAGCAATAAGAAAAGAAAAAAAATAAAGCCAAACAAAAAATAAGAGGTTGAATAATCAACCTCTCATTTTTTATAAAATAAACTATTAACAAAAATGTCTTAACCAAATATAAGCAGAAGACAATGTTAAAGATATAAACACGGTAACTGCACCATAAGCCATAAATTTCATAAAGCCTATCGGATAACCTTGTTTACTTGCATTTTCGGAAACAATTACGTTTGCCGCAGCGCCGATTATTGTTAAGTTTCCTCCCAAACAAGCGCCAAGAGCCAAACACCACCACAACGGAAGGGTATAATCCATACCTTTTATTGCTGCAATTTCTTGAATCATAGGTGCCATAGTTGCTGTATACGGGATATTATCAATAATTCCAGATAAAATACCTGATGCCCAAAGTATTACAAAAGAAGTGACTTTTTGAGAACCTGCAGTAACCGTCAACAACCAATCAGCCATTAATTTTATACCGCCAGCCGCTTCAAATGCACCGATTATTATAAATAATCCGATAAAAAAGAAAATAGTATTCCATTCAACTTCTTTGAAAGTTTCTTCAGGTTTTTCAAACAACAATAAAATACTTGCGCCTATAAAAGCAATAATACAAGTTGCAATATGAGTAATATCGTGAGTTAAAAATCCTAAAATAACCAATCCTAATACTGTCATACTTCTTTTCAAAAGAGCATAATCCGTAATTGTCTTGGAATTATCAATATCTTTTATACCTGCCATTTTTTCTTCAGTTGTAACAAGTTGTTTTCTGAAACAAAT
>CAZGRH010000117.1:0-4313 GCA_964527005.1 uncultured Muribaculaceae bacterium
CTCTTTCTAATTGAGCGCCTTTTCCTCTATACAAAGAAAATCTCGATTGAGAAAGTTTAACACCTCTTTCAAAATCTACAATATCTTTTTCAATGCAAATATCCCAGTGAGCTTTTTGTTCAAAATTTGTTTTTCTTGGTTCGCCCCAACGTTTTACTTCAACATTATCGGCATCAGATAAGCCTATAGGTGTTGTTTCATCCGGAATATTCGGTGTTGATAATAATAATCTTTTTTGTTCGTTATCAAATTCTTGTTCTTTTTCTTCCAATGCTTTTATTTCATCAGCCATTGATTTTACTTTAGCTTGTATTTCATCGGTGTTTTGACCTTGTTTTTTTAACAATCCGATTTCTTGTGACATATTTTTTCTTTTTGCTCTTAATTCATCAGCTTGAGCTTGAACTTTTCTTCTTTGTGCATCTATAGCTAAAATATCATCAACAGATAATTCGGGATTTCTTCTTTTTAACAATTCATTAACTTTTTCGGGGTTTTCTCTGATTACTTTTATGTCAAGCATTTTATTCTCCTTGTATTGCTCATTATATTTTATATTTTAGCAAAAAACATATAAATTAAAAGAGTTTTTTGATATAATGATTTACATGGAAAAAAAATATAAAAAAAGAGTTTTGTTTGTTGGTATGCCGGATATGGCAATTTATTGCCTTAACAAATTGACTGAAAACGGCATCAATATCGTCGGAGTCGTGCCTCCTTGTATTTCGGATTCTACTTATAAACTTATGATGTCGGTTATAAAAAAGCATCAACTGAATGCAATAAATTATGAAAATTCTTTGACTGATGAAAATTTTTTACGAAAAATAAAAGAACTTAATGCAGACATCGGTGTTGTTGCTTCTTATAACAAAAAATTGCCAAAAGAGTTATTAGAACTTACAAAAGACGGTTTTATTAATTTACATCCCTCTAAATTGCCTGAT
Source organism: uncultured Muribaculaceae bacterium (assembly GCA_964527005.1). Taxonomy (GTDB): domain Bacteria; phylum Cyanobacteriota; class Vampirovibrionia; order Gastranaerophilales; family Gastranaerophilaceae; genus Avigastranaerophilus. Next base: position 951 of record CAZGRH010000117.1, read on the forward strand.
TATAGAGGCGGAAATCCTTATTCTCACGTTATTATAAACGGAGAAAAAGAATCTGCAATAACACTTCATTATATGGATGAAAATTATGATACCGGAGATATAATATCTCAATTTTGTTTTTATCTTGATGAAAATGAAACAATGGGGACTTTGTTTCACAGAACAAATGAGATGTGTGCTTCAATGTTGTTTGAAGCTCTTGATTACTATGAGGAAAATCCGTTTCCGAGAAAACCGCAACAAAATGTTTTAAATGCAAAAAAAGCTTATTCTTTTTCTTTTGAAAAAGGAAATGTTTTTATTGATTGGGAAAAATCAGCATTGGAAATTGAAAGTTTTATAAGAGGATTAAATCCGTTTATCGGGGCGTTTACATATTACAATGATGTATTGTTAAGAATCAATTCGGCAGATGCAATACAAAAAAAACACAAATATGCGGCAGGAACCGTTGTTAATACAAAAAACGGATTATTTGTAGCTTGCGGTAAAGATATATTAGAAATTGAAGCAGTTCAGTTCGGTGCATTATATACTACAACAGGAAAAGATTTTGTTAACAGGGAAAAAATAAAAAAAGGAGAAATTTTTACTCGTGAATGAATTACATTTTTTAACGGCAGGTTTACCTTTAGCTACCGAAAATAAAGGATATAACAAAGGTCTGAATATAATAAAAAATATGGATTTAGACGGTTTGGAAGTAGAATTTGTTCACGGAGTCAGAATGTCTGAATCCAACCAAAAATTAATTAAAGATTTTAAAAACCAAAATAATTTAACAATTACTTGTCACGGACCGTATTATATCAATTTAAATTCAAAAGAACCCGAAAAAATTGAGGCAAGTACAGTAAGGATTTTAGATACGGCACGAATGGGACAAAATATCGGGGCATACTCAATAACATATCATGCCGCTTTTTACATGGGAATGAATGCTGGAGATGTTTATAATACTGTTTATAAATCAACCGAAAAAATTTGTTCAATTTTAGAAAAAGAAAATAATTCTGTTTGGATAAGACCCGAAACTACGGGAAAAGGCACGCAATGGGGAACTTTGGAAGAAATCGTAACACTTTCCAAAAATTTTAAAAATGTATTACCTTGTGTGGATTTCGCACATATTCATGCCCGCAATAACGGACTTTATAATACTTATGATGAATTTTCAAAAATGTTGGAATATATTGGCAGTGAATTGGGAAATGAAGCTTTAAATAATTTTCATGCGCATATTGCAGGTATAGAATACGGAGTAAAAGGTGAAAAAAATCATTTAATTTTAGAACAAAGTGATATGAATTACAAAGATTTAATGAAAGCATTTAAGGACTTTAATATAAAAGGTGTTGTTGTATGTGAAAGTCCTAATATTGAAATTGATACAAAAATTTTAAAAGATTATTATTTGAGTTTATAGCATGGATATATTTTTTGCGAAGTGTGATAAAAATCAGTCATTACATGAAATCGGACGTAAAATAGTTTTTTATGTCGCAAAAGAAATATATGATATAAAAAATTATGAATTGGAAATTGTAAACAAAAAACCGAAATTCAAATATTCTGATATATGTTTTAGTATTTCACATTCAAAGGAGTATGTTGCGGTTTGTTTTAACAAATATCCGTTGGGCTTTGATTTGGAAAAAATTCAAAACAGAAATTATCACGCAATTTCAAAAAGAATGAAATTTAATTGCAAAAAAAATACAATAGAAGAATTTTATGAAAATTGGACACTTTTTGAAGCTGAATATAAACTTCAAAAAAAGGCAATTTATACTTATATGAACAATTTTGGTAATGATTATATTTTTTCGATAGCCTCTGAATTTGAAATAAAAAATATAAAATATTATGATTTAACAAACATATTGTTCCGTTAATTTTATTTCACCGATATTTGCGTTAAATATTACATTTGCGCCTATCGGAACAGTATCTTTTTCTTTATTATGGGTAAATTTAAAATTTCCGCAACAAGGAATTTTAAATTTATTCGCTAATTCATTTAAAAGTTCATATAAATATTGCTGATTTTCAATATCTTTAAATTCTCCGAATGCAATCCCTTTTATGTTTTTTTTAATTTTCGCTATATTAAATAATTGAGTTAACATTTTATCTATTTTATATACCGGTTCATTTAAATCTTCCAAAATCAAAATCAAATCTTCATTAGGTATAAAATCAATTCCGCACAAAGAAACTAAACTTGCTAAATTTCCGCCCCATAATTTTCCTTGAGTGATACCGTCATAAAAAATAATATGTTCTTTAACTTTATAAATTTGAGTTACGCCCGACAATGTTTTAAAAAAACTGTTTTCCGTATTTTCAATAATCGAATCCGCAAAATCGCCTTTCGCCATCGGAGAATGAAAAGTGATTAACCCCGTTTTTCTGAATATCATATTTAACAAAACGGTTATATCGGAATATCCTGCAAATATTTTCGGATTTTTTTTGATAATATTCCAATCAATATAATCAAGAAGCCTTATTGTACCGTACCCGCCTCTTGCACACAATATCATGTTTATATTTTTATCAAGAAAAAACGAATGTAAATCATTAATACACTGCAAGTCATTTTTTCCGGTCATATAACGATGTGAATATTTACAAGTGTCAGAAATTATAACATTATAACCTTTTTCTTCAAAATATTTTTTTGAATTTAAAATTAAATTATAATCTTTTATTGCGCCTGAAACACCGAGAATACCTATTGTATCTCCTGTTTTTAATTTTTTAGGTTTAATTATCTTCATACCTGCACACTTTTTCTTTTTGTTAATATATAATGGATATTAACAGATTTTAATGGAGTAAGCAATTGGAAAATAAATATATTCCTCTTTATCGAAAATACAGACCGCAGACATTTCATGACTTAATAGGTCAAGAAAATATAGTACATGCGTTAAGTAATGCAATAGAATTAAAAAGAATTGCTCATGCTTATTTGCTTTGCGGTCCGAGAGGCACAGGAAAAACCTCATCGGCAAGAATTCTTGCAAAATCATTAAATTGCAAAGAAGGTCCGACTCTTACTCCGTGCGGAAAATGTCCGGCATGTTTGGATATTATGAATTCTGTTCCCGTTGATGTAATAGAAATAGATGCTGCGAGTAACAGAAGCGTTGAAGATACTCAAGCGATTTTGGAAAAAATTCAATATGTTCCCGTCAACGGCAGATATAAAATATATGTTATAGACGAAGTTCACATGCTTTCTAACCACGCATTTAATGCTTTATTGAAAACACTTGAAGAACCGCCCGAAAATGTTATTTTTATTTTAGCAACGACAGAACCGCATAAAGTTTTGGATACAATTATTTCAAGATG
>CAZGRH010000118.1:0-4283 GCA_964527005.1 uncultured Muribaculaceae bacterium
TAAGAGTTTACATTGATGATACCGATGAATTTTTACGACAAGGTATGCCAACAACAATAAAAATTGATTTAAAATCTTAACATTACGTTAATAAAATTTTTTATACTTGTATAAAAAGCCGCAAAATTAAATTTTTTGTTATGTAAAAAATACCAACCAAATAAAATGAAAGGCGAAAATGAACACGGTTGAAATAAAAAACGTTACAAAAACATTTGGAAATATTGTAGCGATTGATAATTTAACTCTTAATATAAAAAAAGGTGAAATTACGGGGTTAATAGGTGCTGACGGTGCCGGAAAAACCACTTTAATAAGATTAATTATCGGTTTACTTTTACCTGATAACGGAAATATTTTACGGCTTAATTTAAATCCTTATGAGCAGAAATATGAATTAACAACCAAAATCGGTTATATGCCGCAAAAATTCGGCTTATATGAAGATTTAACCGTACTTGAAAATTTAAAATTATATGCTGATTTAAAAAATCAACCTTATGATTTTGAAAAAATGTTAGAATTTACAAATTTAACTCCTTTTCAAAACAGATTATCAGGTTCGTTATCAGGCGGTATGAAACAAAAGCTGGGTCTTGCTTGTACTTTATTGGGAACACCCGAATTTCTTGTTTTAGATGAACCATCGGTAGGCGTAGACCCAATTTCACGTAAGGATTTAATGAATATGGTTAAAAATATGATTTCTCCCGAAACTACGGTTTTATGGTCAACGTCATATTTGGATGAAGCACATAGTTTTAATACAACAATAGTGTTAAATAAAGGTAAATTAATTTATTCCGGCAAGCCTGAAAATTTAGCGAAGACTCCGCAAGAATTTGAAAATAAAGTTATAGAACTCATGGGTGGATATAAAAAAACAGAGTCGAAAATAGCACAAAACTATACATTAATTGAAAATTATGAAGAATGCAGTGTTGAAGCAGATAATTTAGAAAAAAAATACGGCAAATTTTTTGCAGTCAAAAATAATACATTTTGTATAAAAAAAGGAGAAATTTTCGGATTATTAGGTCCTAACGGAGCCGGCAAATCAACATCATTTAAAATGATGTGCGGATTAGCAAAACCGACAAACGGTACGGCAAGAATTATGGGGATTGATATTATAAAAAATCCGTCTGAAGCACGTTCAAAATTAGGATACATGGCGCAAAAATTTTCTTTATATGGTTCACTTACCGTACGTCAAAATTTGGAATTTTTCGCTGCCGCTTACGGAATAGGAATTTTAAATCGAAAAAGCCGTGTTAATGAAATATTAGAAATTTTTGAATTAAAAGAAGTTGAAAATCAAAAATCACAAGACTTACCGCTTGGATTTAAACAACGATTATCAATGGCTTGTGCACTTATTCATAATCCGCCGATATTATTTTTGGATGAACCGACTTCTGGTGTAGATGTTTTGGCAAGACGTGAATTTTGGAATCATATAATTTCTCTGTCAAAAAAAGGTGTAACAATATTGGTTACGACTCATTTTATGGATGAAGCAGAATTTTGCGACAGAATCAGTTTATTTTATAAAGGTGAAGCAATTGCAATAGGTACTCCACAAGAATTAAAACAAAAAGCAAATGCTTCAACAATGGAAGATGCGTTTATTACGCTTATAAAGGAAAGTGAAAAATGAGAATTCTTCTTGCTTTGATAAAAAAAGAATTTAAACAAATATTACGAGATCCGAGCAGTATTATTATTGCTTTTGTATTACCGTTAATTTCTGTTTTGATATATATGTATGGGATAAATTTAGATTCCGTAAAAGTAACCTTAGGAATAAAAAATGATGATGTTAACCCTGAAATTGCCACACTTATTAAATCTTTCGGACATAGTAAATATGTAAATTCAATTTTATTAAATAATAAATTTGAAATAACAGATGCAATTATGCGAACTAAAATAAAAGGAGCGATTGTTATTCCGAACGATTTTTCAACAAAGCTTTCAAAAGGTGAAAATTCCGAATACTTAATTATTACGGACGGAGCTGATGTAAATACTGCGAACTATGTTCAAAGCTATATTACGGCAATAGTAAATGAATGGCTTTTAACCGGTAAATATTCAAAATCAACCGTTCAACCGGTTGTGACCCCTCAACTAAGAATTTGGTACAATCAAGATTTAAACAGTCATTATTTTATTCTTCCGGGGTCAATTGCAATAACTATGACTTTAATCGGAATTTTATTAACAGCACTTGTTGTTGCCCGTGAGTGGGAAAGAGGCACAATGGAATCTTTATTATCAGTTCCCGTAAAAAAAATTGACATAGTTTTAGGGAAATATATACCTTATTTTTGTTTAGGTTTAGCTTCAATGGCATTTAATGTGTTTATGTGTACAGGAATTTTTAAAATTCCGTTTCGAGGTAATTATTTTATATTTTTTATTGTTAGTTCATTATTTTTGTTTACTTTACTTGGTGTAGGTTTATTAATTTCTTCAAAATTAAAAAATCAATTTTTAGCAAGTCAAGTCGCGCTCGGTATTGGATTTTTACCCGCATTAATGCTATCCGGATTAATTTTTCCGATTAATTCAATGCCTGTATTCTTTCAATATTTAACAATGATTTTACCGCCAAAATATTTTATTACTTTTGTTGAAAGTGAATATATGGCAGGTACTATTTGGGAAGTTGTAATATTTAATTCTGTTTTTTTGATTATTTTGGGCAGTATTTTATTTTCATTAGTTTATAAAAATACTGATATGAGGTTAAAAAATGATAATTGATAAATTAAGAAGAATTTTAGCACTTATAAAAAAAGAATTTATTACAATTTGGAAAGACCCGAAATCCAGAGGAATAATAATTGCAATGCCGTTAATGCAATTGTTTATTTTTGCAAATGCAATTACAATGGAAGTTAAAAATATAGATGTTGTGATTACAGATACGGATAAATCAGTAGAATCAAGAGAATTAATATCAAAATTCGAAAATTCACTACGATTTAGAAAATTTTATTATGTTAATACGAGAAAAGAATTTCAACAAAAGCTTGATACACAAAAAGTACAAATGGGTATTTATATCAACAATGATTTTTCAAATTCAATAAAAAATCAAAAACAAACGAACGTATTAATTATAGCTGACGGCAGACAAACAAATTCGGCAGCAATTGCAGGAAATTATGCTTCTCAAATTGTCAATTCATATAATTTAGAAATTTCAAGAAACAAAGGTGCAAACGTAGTTCCGATTATTAGAAATTGGTTTAATCCGAACTTAGAATATAGATGGTATATTATGACTGTAATCATTACAATGCTGGCAATGGTAATAACACTTTTATTGACCGCATTATCCATAGCAAGAGAAAGAGAAACAGGTACTTTTGATCAACTTATTGTTAGTCCGTTATCTTCTTTTGAAATTTTATTGGGAAAAACCATTCCGCCGTTAGTTATTGCAATGGGATTAACTTGTTTAATGACATTAATTATTATTTTAGGATTTAAAATTCCGTTTGCAGGTTCCATCTTATTATTTTTAATTGCAATTCTTATATCATTATTATCTATAGTAGGGGTCGGCTTATTTATTTCTTCAATTTGCAAAACTCAACAACAAGCAATTCTGGGTGTGATTACTTTTCAAATGCCTGCTGTTCTTTTATCGGGATTTGTTTCACCAATTGAAGATATGCCGATAGGTTGGCAATATTTAACGTGGATAAATCCCGCAAGATTTTTTATGGCTTTGTCTAAAGGAATTTTTTTAAAAGGAATGGGAATTTCGGATGTTTTATTAAATTTAATTCCGCTTATAATAATCGCTATAGTAACACTATCATTAGCAAGCAGAACATTTAAACATAAACTTGATTAATTAATTTTCATATCTATTAAATCTTTTACTGTCTTTTTAAGTAAATTAATTGTCCATTTCAAAATTATTATTCCGCCTAAAATTCCTATTATAGAATCTAAAAAAACCAAATCAAAATACTTACCTGCAATTAGTGCGATAATAGCCAATATTGAAGTCAATATATCGGCAAGAATGTGTAAATATGCCGCTTTAAAATTAAAATCTTCTTTATGTGAAATATTATGTAATTCTTCATTTTTATGGCAATGTTTGTTTAAATGTTGATGATTATGTTCTCCCATTATTAATATACAAATAATATTTACCGTTAATCCTATAATTGCAACAAAGATTGCATCATCAAATTTGATTTTTAAAGGATTTATCAGCCTTTCAATCGCTTCATAGATTATAAAAATCCCCGTAA
>CAZGRH010000119.1:0-4261 GCA_964527005.1 uncultured Muribaculaceae bacterium
TGTTTATGGATATTTAAGATAGAATTTCTTGTATCGTTTAATTTCCTGATTATATTAATTTTAAATTCATCGGCTTGCGATATAATTTCCCAATTTTCTTTTTGGGAATACAATAAAGAAAATGTATTTTTAAATTGCAAATATCTTGCATAATCAAATTGTGACGGATTTTCGGAATGATTTGGTGCTTTCAATTTCCCTTTTATTCGTAATATATCTCCAATTTTGATATTATTTATTTTCTCTTGTTTATCAGTAATTGTTACGTAAGATTTTGCATTATTTAAAGTTAAAATATCATAATTTTCGGTTTGAAGTTTGTATATTTTTGCATAAAATTTTGTTTTATTTTTAATACTGTTTGAAGGAATTGAAAGAACTTGTGCTTCAACTTGTACATCTTTGTCGGTATACGGAGTTAAATCATCACTGTAATTTAAATGAAAAAATGTATTAATTATTGCTATTGCGAAAATAAATAATAAACCGGTAAAATAATTTATAGAGAACAAATTTCTTTTTTTATAGAAATAAAAAATTATGCAAAACATAAAAAAACACAAAGGAAGTACATTTTGATAAAAGAAAGAAATTATTCCTAATGTATAAATTATTGAAAATATGATAATTTTAGTTTGTTTTGACATATATCCTCTTATAAAGAGTTTAAAAAATTATAATATAATTTGCAATAAAAAACTCTTACTTTTTGTAAGAGTTTTATTTGTTTAATTTATCATATCATTGTTTTTCTTATTCTGTTTTTAGATTTTTCAATTGAAGTAATTCTTTTTTCAATTTCACCGATTTGTTTTTTTAGAACTCTTCTTTGTTCTTTAATCAAACTGTATTGGGTATCAATTTCTTGATATTTTGATTTGTATTCAAGTAAATCATTACGCAAATTAACTTGAGCCGTGTCAAGTTCGTAAAGCGCATTGTTAAAACTGCCGGATTGTTTTGAAATTGCATCTTGCGCTAAGTTTGATTCTGCTTGAATATTAGGATTTGCAGGTGTCTTTTTCACTGTAGCTGATTTCGTCGGAGTTGTTTTTGTTGTATATGTCGTGTTTGTTGTATTTGTAGTAACTGTTGATGTTTTTGCAGGTGTTGATGAATACTCTGTAGGGTCAAAAACCATACCGTCTGCCAATGCATAATTTACCGTTAACACACAAACGAACATTGCTATTATAAAATTCTTTTTCATACTTTTTCTCCTTTTACTCGTTATCTATATTTAAACATTTTTTTTGTTAATAATTCATCATATATTTAATTGATAATTTTTTTTAATAGATTTAAAATTAAGCAATGCAAGAGTTTATAAAAAATTTAAATTATAAATATTCAGAACAAATAACTTCTTTTTTAAATAAAAAAAAGTCTTTTGCGTTGAGCGGATTAACAAATTGTGCAAAGCTTTTTATATTGGCACAATTAATTATAAAAAATTCAAAAAAGATAATATTTATAACGGAAACAGAACAAAGTGCTTTAAAATATCGGAATGATTTAAAAAATTTATTCAAAACGGAAGCAATGGTTTTTCCATATCAAGACGGATCTGTTTATGATACAAATTCAAAAAATTTATATAAATACGCAAAACAAATTCAAATATTAAACGACAATAGTTCAAATATAATTATAGTTCCGCAAAAAGCATTATTTGAAAAATTTCCTGATAAAAATTTTATAGATAAAAATTCAATAAACATAGAAATAAATTCGGATATAAATACTGATGAATTAGCAAAAAACTTAGTTAAATTAGGTTACAAGAGAAAAACATCCGTTGCGGATATCGGAGAATTCAGTATCAGGGGTGATATTATTGATATTTTTTCTCTTGATGAAAAACCGTTCAGAATTGAATTATGGGGCGATACGGTTACAGATATAAGACAATTTGATAATATAACGCAACGAAGCGTAAACAAAGTTAAAAAAGCAGTAATAAAACCTTTGTATAAATTTATTGCGGATGATAATTCTTATAAAAAATTTGAAAATGTTTTTGATTCGGATAGCGAATATGCACAAGAACTTTTTGAAAAAATAAAAAATAAAGAATATTTTGAGGGTATTGAATATTACGAAAGTTATTTTAATCCTGATTTAACGGCTATTTCAAATTTATTATCCAATGATTTTTTAATAGTGTTTGATGATTACACTCAATTTAAGTCTAAATATGAGTTATATGACGAAAATTTAATTAAACAATATGAGGAAAACATTAAAACAAAAATATCTTTTCCGCTAAAAAAAATAAATCATTTAAATTTAAAAGAATTCCTTAATACAGTGGTTTGCTTTCAAAAAATATATTTTGATAATTTTATTTCCGAAGATTTTGAAACAACAATTGAATTAAATACAGGCTTAATTCCTTATTTTTCGGGAGGAACAAAAGAAATTGCAAAATTTATCAAAAAAAATATTAACGATGGTAAAAAGGTAATAATTGCAACTGATTACAAAATTCGTGCCGAAGAAATTCTTAATGAGTTTGAAATTCCTTTTTCTTATGAAATACAAGATAAAAATATAGTTACAATAGTTAACAACATTGCTTTATCAGGTGCATATATTGAAGATTGTAAATTAACGGTAATTTCAGACAAAGAATTATTTAACAAACGTTCAAAAGATATAACTTCAACCAGATATAATTATCGCAAAGAAAATTTGGATTTCATAGAAAGTTTAAACGATATAAAAGAGGGAGATTATATTGTTCATTCAATTCACGGTATAGGTATTTTTAAAGGACTTTCAAAACAAAATATTGACGGTGAAGAAAAAGATTACTTGACGTTAGAATATGCAAAAGGGGATAAATTGCATATTCCTGCGGAACAAATAAATATGTTATGCAGATATCGAGGCTCGGGTAATGTTTTGCCCTCTTTATCAAGAATGGGCGGTAATGATTGGAATAATACAAAAAATAAAGTTAAAAAAGCGGTAGAAGAAGTTGCTCAAGATTTAATTAATTTGTATGCACTTAGAAAAATGACAACGGGTTTTGCGTTTGAACCTGATACCGTATGGCAATACGAGATGGAAGATGCTTTCGGTTATACGGAAACACCTGACCAAATGAAAGCTATTTCGGATACAAAAGCGGATATGGAATCCGATAAACCGATGGACAGATTAATTTGCGGTGATGTAGGATTCGGAAAAACAGAAGTTGCACTGAGAGCAATTTTTAAAGCAGTTATGTCTTCAAAACAAACAGCTCTAATTGTACCTACAACTGTTTTGGCAATGCAACATTATCAAACGATTTCCGAACGATTAAAACCGTTTCCTATAAAGATAGAACTATTATCACGATTCAAGTCACAAAAAGAGCAAAAAGAGATTATAAAAAAACTTGTTTTAGGCGAAGTTGATGTTGTTATAGGTACGCACAGACTTTTACAAAATGATATTCAATTTAAAGATTTAGGCTTGCTTGTTATAGATGAAGAGCATAAATTTGGTGTTGCACACAAAGAAAAATTAAAAAGATTAAAAAAGAACATAGATATTTTATCAATGTCCGCAACACCGATACCAAGAACACTTTATATGTCATTATCAGGAATAAAAGATATGAGTATAATTAATACGCCGCCAACAAACAGATTACCAATAAAAACGGTTGTTTCGGAATTTAAAGAAAATCTAATTAAAAATGCTATAAATTATGAAATTGAGCGTGAAGGGCAAGTATTCTTCCTGTATAACCGTGTAGAATCTATTTATGAATTTGCAAAAAAGCTTCAGGAATTATTACCGAATATCAGAATGGCGGTTGCGCACGGGCAAACGGATAAAAACTTATTGGAAAAAATAATGACGGATTTCTTAAATAAAGAATATGATTTGCTCCTTTGCACAACAATTATAGAATCAGGAATAGATATTCCGAATGCAAATACAATTATTATCAATGATGCTGACAAATTCGGGCTTGCGCAATTATATCAGATCAGAGGCAGAGTCGGCAGAACGGATAGGCAGGCATATTGCTATTGTTTGTATAAAAATACTAAAAATTTAACTTCTGATGCAATAAAACGTTTGCGTTATATAAAAGAATTTACCGCTTTGGGCAGCGGGTACCAAATAGCAATGCGTGATATAGAAATCAGAGGTGTCGGGAATGTACTCGGAACAAAGCAACACGGGCAAATGATAAATGTCGGATTTGATACATATTGTCAACTTTTAGAAGAAGCTGTTGAAAAAATTCAAACAGGTG
>CAZGRH010000120.1:0-2213 GCA_964527005.1 uncultured Muribaculaceae bacterium
CAACTTTAAAACCTGAAAATGCAACTTTTCCGTATCCTCTTGTTCCGCTACCTCCAATGTAATCAAGTTGAATCATTTTCAATGCTTTTGCAAGATTTTCAATATCTTCTTCTAAATCAAATTCATCTTCACAATTATATACAAGTTTAAATTCGAATTTTGCACCGGCAGGCACTCTTTCAAGTTGTCTTGGGTTAGCAATAGCAGTTATTCTGTTAATCGTATTTTCAAACTTTATTTCCGTGTACAATAAATCAGTTTCTTTGTTTTTTAGTTCTTCAGCATTATTTAAGAAAATATCATAGAATTGTAAACGTGCTTCCGTTATAGGAGCTGATGAGCCGAAAAGACGCTTGATAATTTCATTATCTTCATTATGATTATTTAAAAATTTTCCGTCTGTTTCTAATTTTGCAAGCATTGTTCTTAATTTACCTTTTAATGTAGACCCTGGAATAATAGGTTGTTTTGTCAAAGGATCGGTTATAATAACACTGTCAACCGCTCCGATAGGTGCAAAATCATTGGATTTTCCGATGTGCATACCCGTTAATAATTTTAATTCCGCTTTGATAATAATTTTATCCGAAATGGTTTTCATATTATTCATATATTATTCTCCTCCGTTGAATTTATGGTATGCAACAATTGCTTCTATATATCTTGCAACTTTTGTATAGTTTCTTTTACTTGTACCAACTTGAGAAATTAAAGGTTCAATTTCGTTATAAAAATTTTTCAAACCTTTGTTGCTTTTTTCTCTGCCAACTTGGTATGCAAGTTTGACTTTTAAATATTTTATTTCGTTTACAATATCTTGCGGTAATTGTTCTTCGCAACTTAAAATTTTGTTTTCCAAACAATTAACTGCGGATAAAAATTTTCTTATTTGGGATGTTGTAATTAACGGTTTTTTGTTACCGTCAATGTCAAACAATTTTTCTTTAACAAATTCATTTGCCATATCAGCGTTTAAATCTGCAATTTTTTTAGAAATTTGTTTTACGGAATAATTTGTATTATCCATTTTAAACCTCTTTTCTATTCAAATATATAATTAAATCTATTGTCGTTAATAAAGATTTTTTATCTTCCTGACTCCATTTGTATATATTTTCTCTAAATTCATACCAATGTTTATTTAGTGTTTTATTTTTGTTTAAATCTTTATCTGAGGGTTTTATTCTTGCTAAAGTATATGCAAGTCTTGATAAATTAAATTTATTTTTATCATTTTCAACAAGCAGTTGTTTTAATTTATATCTCATTGATGTTGAAAATAATATTTTATTATTATTTTCAACATTTTCGTCAAATTTACACAATTGAGATAACAATTTTATTTTTTCATAAACTTTTGTTTTAAATTCATCCCAGTGATATGTATTATCTCTATCATCGTTTTTGCCAAACAAAGATATTGAATCTTTTGTTAAATTATCATATTTTTTGGCTAAATCTTCTAATTCACCTGTTTGTATCGCCATTTGCGAAATTGGATAACCTAAAGAGAAGAAACCGATTCCGCCTGAGAAAGTTAATTTATTGCAAGTATATTTCTTAAAACATTCTCTTAAATCAAATGCAAAATTTAAAACATCAAGCCAACTGCCAACAATAAACACATCATCACCCCCCGAATAGACTATTGATAAATGTTTTTCCTTTGTTGTGTCGCTATCATCGAGTGAAAAATTTTTCAATTCTTTATCGGCTTCGCCTGAAATTTTTGATTTACAAATATTATTTATATAAAATTTAAAAAATAAGCTTAATTGTCTTGATAATGATGTTGTTCTTGAAATTGTCGAATAATCATCGGGTAAACCGTTTATAAATGTTTGTCCCAAGTTATCAACATCACATCTTAATACTGCAAGTCTGTTAATCCCTTTATTATCATTTAATAAACCGCTAAAGTCTGCGGTTTTCTCGTCTTGCTTTGTGCAATAATTCCCAACGAAAAGTTTTGTTGCATATTTATCGCCTGTTTGTCTGTCGTTTATAACATAAATTCTGTCTGCTTTATCATATTTTTCATCAGAACTTATTTTTAAATATTTTTCATTATCATCTAATGACGGCATTTCTAAGGAATTATCGTCTTTTGATTTGGAAATTATAATTTTTATTTTGTCATCAATTAATTTTTCGCCTATTTTATATAAGTTATAACAAGTATCACAAACATCTTGTTTGCTATCGATAAATTC
>CAZGRH010000120.1:2313-4233 GCA_964527005.1 uncultured Muribaculaceae bacterium
GCAATTTTAATACTTTCGCTTGCTTTTTTTGTGTTCGGCAACAACATATAAAAATGACCGCCGCCCGTGTATAACAAATTACATCTGTATAAATTATTTATATTCAATATTTCATCAACTATATGTTCTAACATTATTTCCAAATAAAAACTTTTGGCACGTAATGATTTTAATGCGCCTTTTGATGATATTGTATATATAAAATCTTGTATTCCCGAAATATCACCTGAAACCAACATATAATATTCTTTATCTTTGTCATAATCAGTTACTAAATGTTTTTCATAATCCGAAATATTATTTTCTTCAAAGTATTGATACAGGCATGCTGCAATAGCTACGGTTATTTTAGAATGGTCAAATAAAGAAATATCTAAATTTTGTTTATTATCGGTGCTTGATGTTATATATGTCATTGTAGATTCAAATAATTCTAACAATGAATTCGGGGAAATATCTTTTTCTAAATTATCATCAATAATTTTCTTTAGTTCTAAATATTTATCTTGCGTCGCAAAAATATCTTGTTTTGCCAGCGGATAAATTATTTTATTTTCAGGATTTAAATCTCTTGCGGGATATGCAAATTGTTCATTTGATGTTCTGTTTAAATAAGAAAAAACAGTTTTTAAAGCAGCTTTGTTATTCCATTTGCTTTCATCTTCCGTATCGTCAATATTTTTACGTCTGTCATTTTCGGCTGAAATATTATCAGCTTGATAAACAAGATAGGATAATAACTCGTTTTTAAATGTTGATTTTTTCTTTAAATAACCGGAATGATGACAATAAACCGCTTCTAAAATATCATCATCAAAATTTTTTTGTTTTAAATAATTACATCCGACTTCTCCGTGATAAAGTTTTTCGCCGGTTGCCCTTTGTAATAATTTTCCTATATCATGTAACAACGAAGCAATAACAACTTTTTTATACATACTACTCCCAATTAATATTTAATAAACACTTAAACAGGTAATAAACTTTGCGTTGTTATCATTATAAAATTATTCTATATTTTAGTAAAGTTGATAAATAATTATTTTTTATTTGTTTTTTCCCAATATTTAAATCCGACTAACAATTTATAAAGTCCGAACATTAATGCACAAATTATAAAGCCTTTTATTCCGTCTTTATAACCGCCTTTAAAAATAAATTTTTCAAAAAATATAACAAAACTTTTTCAAGAGTGAAATGCAATATTAAACGGTTTTCCTTTGTTATCAAATTTTTCCATTTCTAAATCAGTATAAAGATTTATCATGTTTATCCAACCGGCAACACTTCTGTTTTGCATGTGTAAAATGGCTAATTCACGTTTTTCTTTTTCTATTGTTAAAATTTCACCGTTTGAAATTTGAGGAGTCGAATGAACATAAGGAGGATAATATATTACATCTTTGCGGAAAAATCTTATAATATAGTCAGGATATAAAATTTCTAAAACGCTACCCCAACCGTATGTTATTCTCGGCAATTTTATTGCGGTATTATTTTGTGGATTTTCAATAAATTTATATAAAAATTCTTTTAATTCTTTCGTAATAAGTTCATCGGAATCTACGACTAAAACCCAATTATGAGAAGCTGATTGTATGGCAAAATTTCTTGCCGGCTCTACAAAAGAAAGTTTTTCATGCATTACGATTTTGCAATTGTATTCTTTTGCTATGTTTAACGTATTATCTGTCGAATACATATCACAAATTACGATTTCATCAAAATCTTTTACGGAGTCCAAACATTCTCTGATTATTGCTTCATTATTATATGTGTTAATTACTACCGAAATTTTGTTCATAAAGCCCTCCAACTTAATTTGAAACTCCGTATAAAAAAAGATATAAAAAAAGAGCCATACGGCTCTTAAATGGTACTCCCAAGGGGATTTGAACCCCTGTCGCACCCGTGAAAGGG
>CAZGRH010000121.1:0-4196 GCA_964527005.1 uncultured Muribaculaceae bacterium
AAAACAATGTAAGTTTTATTAAAACAAGTATCAAAAACTAAAGTTATCATTCTTCAAAACCTTTTAAAATAACATCACTTTTTTCTCCGAATGAAGAAAAAACAAATTCACGCACTGTATCGTCAATATAATTAATATTTATCTCAATTCTGTCAAACGGCAACGAATTTTGAGAGAATTCAGCCCATTCAACAAGCGTTAACATTTTTCCCTCTGAATACTCGTCAAGCTCATTTATAATGGTAGAAACACCCTCATTTTCCAAACGATACAAGTCGAAATGATAAATCGGCAATATACCGCTTTTATATTCGTTTAAAATTACAAAACTCGGACTTGTAACTTTTTCTTTAACGCCTAAATATTTACAAAGAAATTTTGTAAAAGCTGTTTTTCCTGCACCAACATCACCCAACAAACATACAAAAGCACCGTTTTGAACGAATTGTGAAAATCGTTTCGCCAAATTTTCGGTATCATCCAAAGTCTTACAAATTACTGAAACTGCCATTAGAACATATCTCCTACACCAAACGAGAAAGCACCTCTTTTGTTACCGGCACCGACATTTGTAAACGGAATACCATAATCTATAGACAACGGACCCATGCCAGGAATATATAATTTTACGCCCAAACCGCCTGATATACCATATTCGGGACGATTGTACAATTTGTTTGTTACCGTACCGTTAAACAAGTGACCTGCATCAACGAACATTGAAAATTTAATATTATCTAAGAAACGAACTTTGTCAATTCTGTCGAGTCCGAAAAACGGAGTTACTAATTCGGCACTGCCTAACATAAAGCCCTCACCGGTACCGATAGTGCTCATTCTGTAACCTCTTACCGTATATGGTCCGCCTAAAGCATAAGCCATAACTTCAGGCATGTCACCGTTAATTTTACCAGCAGCACGAGCAGTCAAAGAAAATGACGACTTTGACATTACAGGAAAATATTTTTTTATGCCTGCCGATAAAGTACCATAAGTATAATCTATATCTTTAAAATTAATACTTTCACTAAGTCTGACGGTTGCCAACACCCCATCTCTCGGGTTTAAAGAATTATCTCTTGTATCATATATCAAACTCGGACCTAAAGTAATAAAAGTACCGCCTTGTAATTGTTTTGAACGTTCCGAAATAGGAATATGATGCCGATTGTAAATACTTGCAATCTTATTATAATCACCCTCTTTTACTCGAACATGCTCTGCTCCGATTTTAAAAGAAGCCATCAAATTATTATAAGATTTAACAGGTTTAGAAAAAACTGCTTCTGCACCATATCTTTGTTCAATAGCTAAAGGTACCTGATAACTGCCGAAATCACGCCCGAAAGCTCTAACTAACAAAGAAGTATCACTTCCTTTTAATCGTGGTTCAAAAAAGCTTATTTCACCTTGTAAGTTTGCATGGTCAAGCGTTGAACTGTCAGACATAATAACACCCGTACCTGCCATAAAATTAATACTTACACGTTGACCGTTACCTAAAAAGTTATTTTCAACAAAACCTGCCTGCCCAAACAAACCTGTAGCCGTATCAAGCCCTGCACCTAAAGAAATAGTTCCCGTCCTTTGCTCTTCAAGCAAAATGGTTATATCATAAAGATTTGAACTTTCTTCTGATTGTTCAATCGAACGATTAACATCTTTAAACGCTTGTGTTGCATATAATCTCATCAAATCAGCTTTTAAAGTATTTTCGTTATATATTGTTCCGGGGACAGATAAAATATTTCTTTCTATAACAAAGTCTTTTGTCTTTGTATTACCCTCAAAAGCAATTGAATTAATCATTCCTTCTTCAATTGTTATATTTACGCATCCGTCAGGATCATCCTGAACATCAGAAACTCTCGACAAAATATATCCTTTAGCTGCGTACAAATCTTCAACTTCAGCGATTGTTTCACTCAACGTTTTTAAATTTTGAGGTTGACCCTCAATTTTACTTAACACATTTAATATTTCACCGGTAGAAACAACCGTATTACCCGTAACAGCAAACCCTGTAATCGGAATATTTTCTTCCAAATAAATTCTTAAAGTTAAAGAATTCTCATCAATCGGAATTGGAACGGCTTTCATTTTTTCCGAAAAATAACCCATTTTATAAATAGATTTTAAATTCTTTTGAACGGCATCTTTAGAGTATACATCGCCGACTTTCAAATTCATTTCTTTGATAATCTCAGACTCATTAACCAAATGATTACCCTCAAATTCAATTTTTGAAATTTTTGAATTTTCGGAAATGTCAGAAATTCCGTCAGTATTTATTGCAAAAGCTGCAAGTCCCGTTTGAACCCGCATTATACATAATATTACAACACTCTTTAATAACTGTTTTTTCATAATTTCCGATAATTAATTACCAAGATTATCTTACAAAATTATATCATACATATAAAATTATTTGTAATTTCAAAAACGAAAAATTTCGTAAAATCCGAATAAAGAAAAAGAGGAAACTTTCGTTTCCTCTAACTTATTACTTTTTCCGTTTTCACTTTTCTCAAATTTATTTAATTATTAACTTAATTAGCCGCTATATTTCGGTGTTGAATTTCCAATTCCTGTAGATTCAGCGCTTTGAACAGCTTCCAATTGTTTACTTAAAACGGATACTTCTGTTTCTAATGCTTTAATTTCTAATTCCAAAGCGTTTTCTTTTGTCGATGCTTGAGTTATTTGTCTGTTGATTTCATCTTCTTCAGCTTCAAACTCTAATTCTTTTGCTTTAATTTCATAATTAATTTGTTCTCTTTGAGTTTCATTTGTAGCATTAGCCAAATCAGAATATAAATCAGCCAATTCCGAAGATTGTGCAACTTGCAAACTTGACAACTGTTGTTTTAATTCTGTTGTATCGTTTGCTAATGCAAATTGTTCATTTGAACGTTGTGTTTGTTGAACATTAATACTGTTGATTTTTGATGTGTCTACTAACTTTGCCATTGAAAATATTGCGTATGCCATTTCTCTTATCCTCTTTTTAAATACCTCGTACTTTAATAAAAAAATTTTCCAATTAATAATTGCCTTTTTTAATCAAAATCGTTAACATTTCTTTACAAAAAATATAAAAAGATTATTAAAGATAGATATAAAGAGTATATACAAAATAGCTAAAATGCTTAAAAATCAAGGCTAAACAAATAATTGTTATGAGCAATACATTGTGAACAAAAAGGTGTTTCCAAATAATTTTTTACGGAATATTCAGAAAAATCAGAACCGCATTTACCACGATTATCGCAACTTAACAAAGGACAATAAAAGACTCCGTTCAAAGTTAAAGTTCTGGTTCTGACACATTCTAATTTTAATTTGTCGTAATCAACATTTTTAGGTATTTCCAATTGCTTATTTTTATCCAATAACGGTATTATTTTAAAATTAATATCATTTGTTTCAAAGCCAATGGAAGAACACAAATCTTTAAAGTTTTCAATTAAAACATTTTCTTCAATATTAAAATGATTTACTATTGATAAAATCGGATTAAACCCGTATTTAACCAAGCTTTGAATGGCATGCACGGCTTTCCTGTATGAACCTCGTCCTCTTATCAAATCATTTTCTTTTTCAATATAATGGTCAATACTAATCATAAAAATAATTTCATTGCCGAAATTGTTTTCATCCTCAACTTTACGCAAAAATCTGGCTTTTTTATCATTAACGGTAAGTGCATTTGTATTAATGACAACGGAAGAATGTTTCAAACATAATCTTAAAATATGATTAAAATCAGGATGCAACATTGGTTCTGCACCTGTTAAAAAAATATAATTTAATTGCTTTTTATCTATAATTGATAATGTTTGTTTAATTTTATCAAAAGGAATGAAATCTTTTGGTCTTTTAGATTTAAAATCGATATAACAATGTTTGCAATTTAAATTGCAGTTTTGCGCAGTCATTTCAATAAAAAGCGTACTTAATTCTTTCAAATTTACACTTGGTGCTTTAACAATAGTATTAGTCATGATAACTCTCTTTCTGATTTTCTTACCTGAAAAATTTTTATCATCATTCATATATTTATTAAATTAGACAAATGGTTATAATCACAAAAAAGATTTATAAACCAAACGGACGAATTAATTAAAGCAAATTAATTTTATGTCGAATTAGGATTTAGGAGGGAAAAAAATGGCAAATATAATTGAAAACGAAAG
>CAZGRH010000122.1:0-4188 GCA_964527005.1 uncultured Muribaculaceae bacterium
ATTGAATTGTTGCACATTGCCATGTTCTGCCGATAGCATCTTTAACTTTGAAGTCGATTTTTGGACCGTAGAATGCGCCGTCGCCTTCATTGATATCATATTTCATTCCACGTTTATCCATAGCTTCTTTTAAGCCTGCTTCTGCCAATTCCCAATTAGATAGTTCACCAACATAGCTTTCAGGTCTTGTTGAAAGTTCAACTTCAAATTCCATATTGAAAATTTTCATTGTATCAGCAACAAAATCAATAATAGCATTAATTTCATCAACTAATTGTTCAGGCGTACAGAAAATATGAGCATCGTCTTGAGTGAAACCTTGTACACGAGTCAAACCAGATAATGCACCTGATTTTTCTTTTCTGTATACAGTTCCTAATTCAGCCATTCTTAACGGTAATGAACGGTATGAATATCTGTTTGCTTGATAAATCATAATGTGGAACGGACAATTCATCGGCTTAACAATGTATTGTTCGTCATTTTCATCTTCTTTTTGAATGAAGAACATATTTTCTTTGTAATGGTCAATGTGTCCTGAAAGTTCCCATAATTTAGATTTCGCAATTTGCGGTGTATGAACAATTACATAACCTCTTTTGCGGTGTTCGTTTCTCCAATAATTTTCAATTTCTTCACGAACAACTGCCAAATTCGGATGCCATAAAACAAGTCCGCCTCCGATTTCTTCTCTTACCGAGAATAAATCCAGTTGATTGCCAAGTTTTCTATGGTCACGTTTTTGAGCTTCTTCTAAAAAGTTTAGGTATTGTTCCAAATCTTCTTTATTCCAAAATGCAGTTGCATAAATTCTTTGAAGCATTTTGTTTTTTTCATTACCTCTCCAATATGCCCCTGCAACTTTTAATAATTTTATTGAATTTCCTTTTATATAACTTGTATTCGGAACATGAGGGCCGCAACAAAAATCGTTAAATAAAACATTTCCGTCTTTGTCTTTTGTTAAATACAATGTCGGATTATCATTTTTA
The DNA here is from genome assembly GCA_964527005.1 of uncultured Muribaculaceae bacterium. Taxonomy (GTDB): domain Bacteria; phylum Cyanobacteriota; class Vampirovibrionia; order Gastranaerophilales; family Gastranaerophilaceae; genus Avigastranaerophilus. The sequence continues at coordinate 993 of CAZGRH010000122.1, forward strand.
TGTTCTTCCAATAATTCTGCTTTATAAATTTCGCCTTGAGATTTAAATTCTTCAATTTGTTTTTGAACATCGGGAATTTCGTATTTTTCAAATGATAAATTTTGTTTTAAAATATTTTTCATTTCTTCTTCGATTTTGCTCAAATCTTCATCACTGAAAGAATGTCCTTCCAAATCGAAATCATAATAAAACCCGTTATCTACAGCAGGACCGATTGCCAATTTCGCATTAGGAAACAATTTTTGCACTGCCTGTGCCATTATATGAGAAGCAGAGTGTCGTAAAATGTGTAGATTTTCGTTGTTTTTTTCCATAAAATTCCCCTTAAATGTTCTTATTTCTTAATTAATTTAGTTATAACACTAATACGTTATTTCATCAACAAAATACTTTCCTGTTAATTTAACCGATAAGAGTATCAGTGATATTAAAAAGTTATGATATAATTTATTCAACAAAAGGAGATTGGTATGTTTTGGCATAAAACTGAAAATTTTAAAAATATAATATTTGCAATTATGGCAATATTATTGATTTTATTTATTGCCCAAATAAAAGGTATAGCTTTGTTGGCATTTGCTTCTTTTGTGATTGCGTGTTCTCTAAATCCTTTGGTTGATAAATTAAGTAATAATAAAAAAATATCAAGAGGTTTAGCGTCTTCTATTGTAATTATTACTTTATTTTTGATATCTATTTTATTTTTAATCCCGATTATTTCAATTTCTATACAAGAAATTCAACAATTAATTGAAAATATTCCGCTTTGGATTGATAAAACCATTGCATTTTTAAATACTAAAATGTTTATGGGTAAACATTTGATAGATTATATAGATTTATCAATGTTAACAAACTCTTCTTCTCAAATTGCTTCAAATGTCGTTAATAAGTCTGTAGGTGTTACGGCAAGCATTATGGGGATTTTTACAATAATTGTAACAATGAGCATTATCGTTTTTTATATGTTATATGAAAAAGATTTGGTAAAAAATGCGATAGTTGCAATTTTCCCTCAAAAGATGAAAAAAAGAGCAAAAGAAGTATACGAAATAATAGAACAAAAAGTCGGCGGGTATATAGTAGCACAAATTTTAACAATGACATCGGTGGCAATAGGCACGGCAATCGGATTAATTATTTTAAAAGTTCCCTATGCAATATTACTCGGTTTGATTTCAGGTTTATTGGATATTGTTTTAATAATCGGGCCGACAATTGCTTTTATATTGTGTATTTTGTGTGCAATGCAACAAGGTTGGATTGTGGTAATTTTGACGGCAATTATTTTCCTATGTGTTCAATGGGCTGCGGATAATTTTGTAAAACCGGTTGTTTTCGGAAAATTTTTAAATTTACATCCGCTTATAATTATTTTCGCATTTTTAATTTCCGCACAGTTCCTTGGAGTAGCGGGGGTAATTCTTTCACCGGCAATTGCGGCACTTTTGCTAACTTTATTTGATGAATTGTATTTAAAAGCTATAAATACAAATTATAAGGTAAAAAATTGCGATGACTGAAACTTTTCTTTATTCTACAAATAAAACGTATACTACAAAATTAAAAGTTTGGTGTGCTTTTCCTGCCGTATATAATTTCGGAATGTCATCTTTGGGCTTTTTGACGGTATTTAAACATATTGATTGTATTAACGGCATTTTTGCGGAAAGAATTTTTACTGATACGGAAAAAACAGTTTTGCATTCAAAAGATGTAGATGTGCTTTCTTTTTCTGTTTCTTTTGAAATGGATTTTACGGGTATTTTATCAATTTTGGATAAATATAAAATACCTTTTTTGTCAAAAGACAGAAGTGAAGAGTATCCGTTAATATACGGTGGCGGGCCTGTTTTAAGTGCAAATCCCGAACCGTTTGCGGAATTTTTCGATTTTATTATGATAGGAGATGCAGAACAAACAATAATTCAAGTTTTTGAAACTTTAAAAAATAATAATGAAAAAACAAAAAAACAAAAACTTGAATTACTTGCCGATATTGAAGGAATTTACATTCCGTCATTTAAAAATGAAAATTACAGGGTAAAAAAAGTTACTTCTAAGCATACTTTTTGCACTTCTACACCAATTCTTACGGAAAATAGTTTTTTCCCAAATACATTTATAATAGAAACCGAAAGGGGTTGTCCGTGTAGTTGTGCTTTTTGTTTGACATCTTTTATTAATCACCCTGTCAGGTATTTTGACTATAATGACATAATTCAAAAAATTGATTTGGGTTTAAAATATACCGATAAAATTGCACTTTTAGGCGCTTTAATATGCGCTCATCCGCAAATTGACGATATATGTCAATATATTATTGATAAAGTTGATTCGGGTGTACAAACAGAAGTTTCGGTTTCTTCTTTGAGAGCAAACTATGTTTCTGATAAAACACTTGAAATGTTGCACAAATGCGGTCAACGTTCCGCAACAATCGCCGTTGAAGCAGGAAGCGACAGATTAAGAAAAGTAATTAACAAAAATATTACAAATGAAAATATTATTAATATTGCAGAAAAAATGTATTCTTTCGGGTTTTCCGGATTAAAAATGTATGGAATTATCGGACTTCCTACCGAAACGCAAGAAGATTTAGATGCTTTTGTCGCACTTTGTAAAACAATTAAAACAAAATGCAAAGGGTTTAATTTAATTCCGAGTTTTTCAACTTTTGTTCCGAAAGCACATACCCCATTTCAATTTGCACAAAAAGATAATACAAAAACATTAGAAAAAAAACTTGAATATGTAAAAAAACAATTTGCGAAAATCGGGATAAAAGCAAGAACTTCAAGCGCAAAGTGGGATTATGTTCAAGCTTTAATATCAAGAGGTTCAAGAGAATTAACTCCTTATCTGATTGAAGTATATAAAAATGGCGGCAATCTCGGCGCATTTAAAAAAGTTTTTAAAGATTTTGATTCAGATAAAATTGCGCTGAAAGAATTTTCAAAAGATGATATAGTTTGGGATTTTATCGAATATCCGAAAAATACACGGTTCTTAAAAGATTGTTATGATAAGCTTTTAGGCTGATTTGTGTTTTTGGATTAACAGTTTGTTTGTTTTTCGTTAAAAAATGTTAATAATTTTAAATAAATACACTTGACTTCTTTTTTATATATGTCATAATAGTAATGTAAGATTTAAGTGTAAGCAAAACACTAAATGAAACATTACAACCCCGAAC
>CAZGRH010000123.1:0-4096 GCA_964527005.1 uncultured Muribaculaceae bacterium
GATGTGCATGTTCTTCAGTTAAATATAGCAGATAAAACTTCAACACCGCAATATGTCTACTCTAGCAATTTTAGCATTGTAGAAAAAGGCGGTCGCACGGTAAATGAACTTTTGTATGGGAAAGATTAAAATAAAAACATTAGAAAGCAAAAGAACTACCAAAGAACGGTAGTTCTTTTTAAATTTATACAAAATGTTTATTTCGTAATATATTTTATTAAACTTCTAATTCCTACACCTGTTGCGTTTTTAATCCCCTCTGCGTTTTTAGAGTCGATAAAAGCGGTTCCTGCTATGTCTATATGAATCCAAGGTGTATTTTTGATAAATTTAGAGAGGAATATTCCGGCCGAGCTTGCTCCACCCATTCTGCCGCCCGTGTTTTTTGTATCTGCAATATCGCTTTTAAGCGTATCACCGTACTCTTCAAACATTGGAAGTTGCCAATATTTTTCGCCCGTAACAGACGCAGTTTTGATGAAATCTTTGATTTTTTCTTCATTATTTCCCATAATTCCGCTTGCAACATTGCCGAGTGCTACCATGCAAGCGCCTGTTAATGTTGCTATATCTATAATTTCATCAACTTCAAGTTCTTCGGCGAATGCCAGTGCGTCCGCAAGGGTCACTCTTCCTTCCGCATCGGTATTGTCAATTTCAATTGTTCTGCCTGTTTTTGCGATTATCACGTCCCCCGGTTTGTACGCACTGCCTGACGGCATATTTTCACAAGCTGCAACAATTGCGTGTACTTCAACATCGGGTTGTAATTTTGAAATAGCTTGCATTGTAGTAATAACAGCTGCTGCTCCCGACATATCGTCCCTCATTGTTAGCATTGAAGCTGCCGGCTTTAAATCAAGTCCGCCTGCATCAAAAGTAATTCCTTTTCCGACTATGGCAATTTTGCGTTTAGGGTTTTGGCATTTATATTCCATGTGTATCAGTTTGGGTTCATGAACACTGCCTTGACCTACGGCAAGAAAAGCATTCATTCTCATATCTTTTATTTGTTGTTTGTCATATATGGTTGTTTTTACTCCCGAATAATTTTTTGCATATTCCGCAAGTGTTTCGGGGTATAGATATTGTGATGATTCGTTAATTAAATTTCTGGCATTGTTTACGGAAGTTCCGATAATTATTCCGTCTTTTATACCGAGCTTTGCTTGTTCAAATTTTTTATCGTCAATTTCCGCAATGATGAATTCTTCTATTTTGTGTTCTTTTTTCTCTGATTTGTATTTATCAAACGAATAAGTTCCTGAAATTACACCTTCTGTAATCATTTGAGCGCATAATTTTGCGTCTAACCCTGCAATTCCTGCTCCGTGTAGAATAGACACGACTTTTTTCGCATTTTTGTTTTCTTCGCATAATTTTATAAGTTTTGCGGATAAATTTCTGATTTTTTCGTACGTAAATTCTGTGTGATTTCCAAGTCCCGCAATAAATATTTTTTTGTTTTCGTTAATTAACGGAAGTTGGTAAATTTTTCCGTATTCTCCTTTAAAGTTTTCGTTTTTTATTACGAATTCGGAAATAACATTATTGTATGTTTTATCTATAATTCCTGTTACTCCTGCAGGAGCGCTCACCCCCTCAAAAAGATTTACTATTATAATATCCGCATTAATTTCTAAAATTGATTTCTTTTCAGCTTTTATTTCCATTTTATTTTCTCCTTAGTTATTGTAATCTTCTTCAAATTTTTTTATCCATCCAAACAAAACCGAAAGTTCGTAAGGTTTTGGCAAATATAAATCTGCGCCTGCATTTAATACCAATTCTTTATTGTGTATGGTTGTTGTAAAAATAATATTTGTTTTGATATTCGGATTTTCAAATTTTAATTTTTTACATATTTCAAGCCCTTTTAATTCTTCAGAATTTCCGGCATCCAGAATTATTACCGCAGGATTAAATTTTTGACATTCGGCAATTATGTTTTCAAAATCATTTATTACCGCTATTTTGTAACCTTGCATTCTTGCAGTTGCTTCCAATAAAATTGAAAGTGCTTCATCCGGTTCCGCTATTAAAATATTTTTATTGGGAGTTTTTTCTTCGATTGCGTTGTCTGCCGAAATTTTTGGTCTTTCTGCAACATAAGCTGAACCTGTTTTGTATTTTGCAAGTTTGTGTGTTGAAATTAATGAACTGATTATTTGTTTTACATCCGTATATTTCTTATATTTGTTTGAAATTACCCCAATACTGGTTGAAACCAGATTGATTTTGTCTTCTGCTTTTTCGTCGCCGTGAAGAAACATAAATCCACGTTTTGAGTCTGCTTCTGAATAAAATTTTGTAATTACCGTATCGAATGCGTAAATAAGGTAGTTTGCGATTTTTTCCGCTTTTTCATTGCTTGTAATGATTATAAAATCTTCGTTTGACAGTTGACCTAAGTAGTCATTCGGCTCTATTTTTGATTTTATTATTGCGGAATAAGTTTGTAATAATTTGTCAGTTGCAAGTGTGCCGTAAATTTCTCTGTAAAAGTTTAAATTATCAATGTCAATAAGCATAATTGACCATGTGCTTCCCGAATTTAATGTTCTTTTAATCATTTTACAGGAAATTTTTGAATCAAAAAGCATAGTGTTTTCTAAAAAACTGCTTTCAAAGTTGCGTCTTAAATGAGCTAAAATTCTTGCTTTAAATTCTTCGTTGTTAATAGGTTCGCTTAAAAAATCATCTGCTCCCGAGTCAAGTATGTTTATTTTGTCTTGAATGTGATTTGATTTTGAAAGTGCTATAATTGTCGGTCTTGAATTGTAGGTCAATACCCTCATTTGTTCAATTGCTTTTTCGGTTTTAAATTCAATGCTGTCTGATATTAAAATCAAATCAGGTTCAAAAGAACTCATTATGCCGAGTGCTTTTGCAAAGTCTTCCGCTACAAATACCGAAACATCATTGTTTTCTAATATTTTTTTGTATTTTGTTGATTGTTCTTTTCGTTTGTCGATGATTAATACAACTTTTGTCAGCATTGTTATTCTTTTACCTTTTTTAAATCGCTACCGTCTGCTTTCGAGGCATTGAACGTAACATTGAATTCACTTCCTTTTTCTGAACTTTTAACGGAAATGTTGCCGTTCATTTTTTCCGTTAAGGTTTTCGTTATGTATAATCCAAGTCCGTTTCCTTGAATTTTTCGTGTTAAAGGAGAGTCAATACGTGAAAATTTTCTAAATATTTTGTTTAAATTTTCACTGTTTATTCCAATTCCCTCATCTTGAACGGAAATTGTTACGTTATTTTTTGTAAAATCTTGAGTAACATTAATATGTATATTTGAATGTTCTTTAGAATATTTGCAGGCATTATCCAGTAAATTTATTAAAATTTGTTGGAATTTATCTGTATCAATTAATATTTTTGGAAGATTATTTTCAAAATTGCAGTGAAATTTGTGGGTTTTGTATTGGTTTTTTACAATTTGTATTGCTTCTTCAATGTATTGATTAACAAATACTGATTTATATACCATTAATTCTTTGTCGGATTGCATTTTTGAAACCGTTAAAAGATTTTCAACAAGTCCGATAAGTCGGTTTGATTGTTCTTTTATAATTTGCAAAAACTTTTCTCTTTGTTCGGGAGTCAATTTGTCGTAAGAGGTTAAAAGTGTATCCGCAAATCCTCTTATGCTTGTTAATGGTGTTCTTAATTCGTGACTTACGGTTGAAATAAAGTCAAGATGCGCTTGTTCTAATTCGTTTAATGTTTTTTCATTTGTATCAATCATAAGCTTATTATATAACTTATTAAAAATTTAATCCAGCATAAAATGGCTAAAATACTAATTAATTTGGATTAAAATAAGGTTAAGCCGTTATAGGACAAAAAGTTAAAAAATATAAACAAAATTCAATTGACAGAATATTTTCGGGGAATGTCAAGAAAATTTTTGAAAAATAAAGAAATATTACGAAAATAATAAAAAATATGAAATTACTTGTTGACGATAAAGTATGTTTAATATAGCATTAATATGCTATACGGTGGAAACCGTAGGAAGCGAAAGCCATAAGACAAAAGGAAGTGGAAATGAACGAAAGCAAGCAACAAAGAATCAGAGTTTGTT
>CAZGRH010000124.1:0-4095 GCA_964527005.1 uncultured Muribaculaceae bacterium
AACAAAAAATTGCTCAAAAAGAGTTGAAAAAACTTGAAAAAGAACAAGAAAATCAAGCAAAAAAAGAACTTAAAGCTGCAAATAAAAAGTTAAAATCGGATGAAAAAAAAGAAGAAGAAATTCCGGCGGTTGACAAAAATGAAGAAAAAGTTGTTTTGACCGATACTGCTTATGAAGCTTCCATTGAAACCAATCGAATTATGGAAGTTGATGAGTGTGTTAAAATAGCGCTTGAAAAACATCCTGCAATACAGGCTGCAATGAGTAATGCGGAAATATATAAGAGCAAAATCGCTCAAGCTTGGTCTAATTATTTTCCGACTGTTTCGGCAGGGATAAGTTATTCAAGAAACGATATGCAAGTTGCGAATTTTGCATTTCCAACTCAAGTATATGATATGTTTTATGCTCCGACACTTTCCGGAAATTTGCTTTTGTTTGACTTTGGGAAAACGAAAGCTCAAGCTGATTTAGCGAAAAGAACTTATGAATCGGCTCAATTTGGTTTACAAACAAGTATAAATACCGTTATTTATAATGTAAAGCAATCATATTATAATCTTTTGTTTGCGCAACAACAAGTTCAAGTATATGAAGATACGGTTAAAGATTTTACATTACACCTTGAACAGGCAAAAGCGTATTATGACATCGGAACTAAAGCAAAAATAGATGTTCTTACTGCAGAATATAATTTGGGAAGAGCAAAATTAAATTTAATTCAGGCAAAAAATACAATGCAAATTGCTTTTGTACAGTTAAGTAATGCAATGGGTATGCCGGAATATTCGGATTATGAAGTTATTGATAATTTGCAACATACTTCTTATGATATAGAAATGAATAAAGCTGTAAATACCGCATTTGAAACAAGTCCTGAATTATTGGCATATAAAAAGAAAGCCGATGCTTCAGAATTATTGGTCAGATCATCAAAAAGGGCTTTCACTCCAAATGTTCAAGGATTTGCAAGTTACACCCGAGGCGGTAAAAAATTGGATACAGACTATGGTTATCAATTCGGTGCGGAATTATCATACAAAACAGTTAATTTAATGTTATTAAAGAAACAAGTTGATGAAGCGAAAGCAACTTATAAAAAAGATCTTGCTGATTATGAAAATAAAAAGCAAGATATAACTTTGGAAGTTAAACAGGCATATATTAATCTAACTAATGCGCAAGAAAGTATAGGTGTTGCGAAATTGTCCATGGAACAGGCAAAAGAACAATACGATCAAGCATCGGGAAGATATAAAGTCGGTTTAGGTGATGCCATAGAACTTAAAGATGCTGAAACTACATATAGAAATTCACAATTGGATTATTATAATACTTTATTAACCTATCATGTTTCTGCTGCAAATCTTGAAAGGTTAATGGGAGTACCGTTACAATCTTCTGATACTGATTTATTATAAACATATTCAAATTTTATTTATAATATGCTAGAATATTCATTGTAGATTAAGGAATTTTCAAGAATGAATATATTTAGTTTATTATTAGGAAAACAATATAATGTATTAACATATTTGCCCGAGGCTGTCTTGGTTATTGACAACACGGGCAAAATTTATTATGCAAACAGAGCAGCTTTTAAACTTTTTGAAACAAAAAAGTTACGAAATAAAAATATAAATGATTATTTTATTACGAATTCTGACAATATAATCAAAAACAGTGATGAAGATATTAAACAAATTTTAAAAATTGTTTCGGAAGAACAAAATACTAAAATCACGGATGTTAAAATTGTTGATGTTTCTTCAAAAAATAATAAACGCTATATTCTTACTATAATTGATAATACTCAAGATCATTCATTGCTTGATCAACTTATAACGGAACGTCAAGAGCAAAAAATTCTAAATCATACAAAAAATGTTTTATTGACAAAAATGTCTAATTATTTATGCTCGCCATTGCATTCTATTGTTGGTTTTTCGCAAGCTATGTTAGAGGGCTTAAGCGGTGAGTGTAATGAAAAACAAACAAAATATTTGGAAATTATAAATAATAATTCTACAGAATTGTTATTGTTAACTGAAAAATTAATTGAAATGTCACAAGTTGAATCAGATAAATATAATTTTGATTTTCAAAATTTTGATGTACTTGCTTTGTTATCCGTAATTGTAAATGAACTTTCGGTAAAAATCAAAAATAGGGATATTTCAATCAATACGTATTCTTCTGATTTAATCAGACAAAATTGTTGTTCTGATAAAAATGTAATAAAAATGATAATTGAAAATTTGTTGGAACATGCATTTTCAATGATAAATACCGGTGTTGTTAATATTAATGTTTCAAATCCTTTGCCCGAATTTTTGCTTTCAAAAGGATTTGAAGTAAGTTCCGATATAAATGAAAAGTCGTATTTAATGTTTGAAATGGTTTTAAAAGGAGTTGATTCTTCATTATATAGCGGTTGTGATATTTTTGATCCTTATGTTCAAGTTGAAAAAAATTCCAAAAAGTTTTTGTTGCAAAGTTTATTACTTGGTTCAGCAAAAAAATATATAAACAAATTGAATGGTGAAATTTGGATAAATAATCGGTATGCAAATCGGGTTTCAATCGTATTTATTGTACCGGTAGAAAAATCTTTGGTTGAAAATAAATAACGAAGTAAAATTATGGCTCAGGTAGAATTTAAAAACGTAGTAAAAAAATATGATAAAAAAACCATTATTAATAATGTAAATTTAACGGTTAATGATAAAGAATTTCTTGTATTAGTCGGTTCTTCGGGGTGTGGTAAATCTACTCTGTTAAGAATGGTTGCGGGGCTGGAAGAAATAACGGACGGTGAAATTTTTATTGACGGAAAATGTGTCAATAATATTGCGCCAAAAGACCGTGATATTGCTTTTGTTTTTCAAAATTATGCACTATATCCGCACATGAGCGTTTATGATAATATAGCATTTCCTTTAAAAATGCGAAAAATGAATAAAACTGAAATAGATAAAAAAGTGCAAGAAGCGGCACAAATTTTAAATTTAACAGAGTATTTAAACAGAAAGCCGAAACAATTATCAGGAGGACAACGACAAAGAGTTGCTCTTGGCAGGGCTATTGTAAGAAATCCGAAAGTTTTTTTAATGGATGAACCTTTATCTAATTTGGATGCAAAACTTCGAGTTCAAATGCGTTCGGAAATTAAAAAATTACATGAAAAATTGCAAACTACATTTATTTATGTTACTCATGACCAAACAGAGGCACTTACAATGGGCGACAGAATAGCTATAATTGATAATGGTATAATTCAGCAAACAGGTAATCCGATTGATGTTTATAAAAATCCTGATAATAAATTTGTTGGTGGTTTTTTGGGCTCACCCGCAATGAATTTTATAAAATCGGAAATTAAGGATGGCAGAATTACAATAAACGACAATTCTTTTGTTTTATCGGATGAACAAAAAATTAAGTTGTCCGGCAGAAAAGAAGTTTTATTGGGAATAAGACCTGAAACATTTAATGATAAAAACAGTAATTTTGAATTTGCTGCTCCGATTGAAATGTCGGAAATGTTGGGTAGTGAACAAATTATATATTTTAAAGCCAATAATGAAAATTGCAGTGCCGTTTTCTCTTCCGATATATTGTTTGATAAAGAAATATCGTTAAAAATCAACACTGCAAATATAATGTTTTTTGATTGTGAAACAAATAAAAGAATTTAAATTATTCTTTTATTACAATAAGATTGTTTGCTATTTTCATTTTGCAAGTAGGGAAAACCACATCTTGCAATCCGTTGGCAATACTAATAACGCTTCTTGCCGATAATACAACATCTTCGCCTTTATATTGAAACGTATAGTCTGTATCTCTATCTGATCTTACCGTTATTTGATTCATGTTTCAAACTCCTTAATTTATAATTCTTCTACCTTCAATTGCTTTAGCCAGAGTAATTTCATCGGCATATTCAAGGTCTGAACCTACAGGTAAACCGTAAGCAATTCTTGAAATTTTGATGTTGAACGGATTTAATAATTTTGTTAAATATAAGCTTGTTGCTTCACCTTCAACAGACGGACTCAAAGCAAGAATAACCTCTTCAACTTGGGCTTCGGC
>CAZGRH010000125.1:0-3933 GCA_964527005.1 uncultured Muribaculaceae bacterium
GTTAACAATTTTATATAAAGAAAAAAGTTGTACACAAAAATACATTATACAATTAACTTATTTGCCGAAACAAACCGTAAATGCGATAATTAAAGGACTTTATGAGCAAGGGTTTATTAAAGAAATTGCAGAAACTTGTTTGGATAAAAGGAATAAAATAATTGCGCTTACAAAAAAAGGACGTGAATATGCCGATGAAATAATTTCAAAGGCAAGAGATGCCGAATACAGAGCGTTGGAAAAAATCGGGTTAAAAAGAAGAACGGCTTTATTAGAGGCGATTGAGCTTTACAGAAAAAATTTAAGTATAGAATAATATAGAAAACAGAGGATAAAAAATGGAAAAATTAACAGGTAAAAATAAAAGATGGATAGCTTGGTTGATTTTATTTATTATATTACCGATAGCATACCAACAGGTAAAAAGCTATATTGATGGTAAAAATCAACAAGCTGCAATGAAAATTGCGAAAACGGTACATGTTTCGCACCCGAAAGTGCAACAAATATATTCTAAAACCGAATCTTCGGGCAGACTTGATGCTAAATATGAAGTTGATGTTGTTGCAAGAATTAGCGGATGGTTGGAAAAATCTTATTTTACCGAGGGTGCAAGAATAAAAAAGGGTCAAACATTATTTTTGATTGAACCGGATCAATATCAAATTGCGGTAAATAATGCTTCTGCAGCAGTAAGACAATCACATGCCGCATTTGTTAATGCAGAAAAAGAATTAGTGAGAGCGAAAGAACTTGTAAAACAAGATTATGTAAGTAAATCTTATTATGATCAAGCGTTAGCAAATCGTGACGGAAGTCGGGCGGCTTATGATGCTGCAAAAGCACAACTTGCAAACGCAAAATTGAATTTAAGTTATACAAAAGTCACTTCTCCGATAGACGGAAAAATCGGTAAAATCATAATATCACAAGGTAATTTGGTAAGTGCGCAATCGGGACCCTTGGCTAAAATTGTCAGCACTTCTCCTATACATGCTTATTTTACTTTAAAAAGCAGTGAATTTTTAAAATTTAAAAAAGCTGATAATTCTTCTGATTTAAGCAATATGAAAGTTGAATTGGAGCTTGCGGACGGAAGTATATATCAAGAAACCGGAAAAATAGAGTTTGTTGATAATCAAGTTGATGAAACAACTGGTACAATCAGTTTAAGAGCTTCGTTTAAAAACGAAGATGATTTATTGGTTCCTGGGGATTTTGTTAAAGTTGTAGTAACTTCCACAATTCCGCAAGATGCAATTTTAGTTCCGCAAGGTGCTGCATTAAACGATGCTCAAGGTTATTATGTTTGGACTGTTGATGAAGAAAATAAAACAGTAAGAAAAAATATAAGAGTTTCAAATGAAGAAAATAAAAACTGGATTGTTGAAGACGGTTTGACTCCTGAGGACAATGTTGTATATAGCGGTGTACAAAGTATTCGTATGCCAGGACAAGTTGTTAAAACAGAGCCTTTTGTTGAAACTACGGAAGATGAAAAACAAGAAATACAGTAATTAGAATGATAGTGAGTTAAAATGGAAGATAATAAAAAGAAAAAGAATTTATATTTCTTTATTACGAAACCTCGTTTCGCAATGGTAATATCAATTTTTATAACTTTAATAGGTTTAGTTGCAATGTTCGGATTGCAATTAGAAAAATATCCTGATATTACGCCTCCGCAAGTTACGGTATCGGCAACGTATTCAGGCGCAAGTGCCGAAGTTATTGAGTCTTCGGTTGCTTCAATTTTGGAATCTCAAATTAACGGTGTTGAAAATATGCTTTATATGTCATCAACCTGTTATGATGAAGCTTATCAGTTAAACATATATTTCAAGGTAGGTACAAATAAAGATATTAACCTTGTTAACGTACAAAACAGAATTCAACAGGTAGAACCCTTATTGCCTGAAGATGTTAAACGTTTAGGGGTAACGGCAACAAATAAAGTAGCCGGTGCGGGTGCTTGTATTTTAAACCTTGAATCCTCCGATAATTCTTGGTCGCAATTAGATTTAACAAACTATTCGACTATATATATTAAGGATGAAATTAAACGTTTAGACGGTGTCGGTGAAGTAAACGTATTCGGTGCCGGTGATTACAGTATGAGAATATGGCTTGACCCTCAAAAAATGGCTAATTTAAATGTATCTGTTTCTGAAGTTCAAGCCGCAATTCAAACACAAAACGTACAGGTTTCTTCGGGTGCTTTAGGTGCTTTGCCAAGTAAATCAAATCAAACGTTAAGAATGACTTTAATGACAAAAGGTCGTTTGGTAGAACCTGAAGAATTCGAACAAATTATTGTAAGAGCCAATACGGACGGTTCAAATATCAGAATTAAAGATATTGCAAGAGTTGAATTAGGTGCATATTCTTATGATAAAATCGGTTTGATAGACGGTAAACCGGCTTCCGTAATTCAAGTTGTTCCGTTACCTGGGGCAAATACAATCAGTATTGTTAATTTGGTAAATAAAAAAGTTGCGGAATTAAATAAAGAACTTCCTGCTTCTTTACAAATTAAAATGATGCATGATGAATCTAAATTTATTCGTGAATCAATGAAAGAAGTATTCTTTACGATTATTTTAACATCAATCATCGTTATCGGCGTAATATTCGTATTTTTAGGTGATTGGCGTGCTACTTTAATACCGTTTATTACAATTCCGGTATCGTTAGTCGGTACGTTTATTGCTTTGCCGATATTTGGAATGTCGATTAACCTGTTAACGTTGTTTGCAATGGTACTGGCGGTAACGGTAGTAGTTGATGACGCAATCGTAGTAATAGAAAACGTAAAACGTCACTTAGAGGACGGAAAAACTCCGGTAGAAGCTACGCAATTAACAATGCAGGAAGTAGGCGGTGCTTTAGTTGCAATGGCAATGGTTTTGATGGCGGTATTTGTTCCTGTTTCTTTCGTTTCAGGATTATCGGGAGTTATGTACAGACAATTTGCGGTTTGTATCGCCGTATCAATTGCACTATCCGCAATTTGTGCATTGTCATTATCTCCTGCAATGTGTTCAATTGTATTAAAAGCGCACGATCCTGATAAAAAGCCAAGCAATTTCTTTACTGCTTTTATTAAAAAGGTATTTACTGCTTTTGATGAAAAATTTGATAAAATTACGGAAGTATATTTGAATTTCGTAAAAAAATTCGTTTATAACAGAAAATTAACCGTAACTTTATATATATCTTTTATATTGTTAATGGGATTTTTATTTAAAGTAATTCCTACGGGATTTATTCCTGATGAAGACCAAGCGGTATTGATGGCGCAAATTGTGTTGCCTCCGGGGTCTGCATTAAATAAAACACAAGAAGTTTTGGAAAAAATGACTAAAGAAGCCGAACAAGTTGAAGGCATTGAAACTGAAAAAATTATTACATTTGCAGGTACAGGACCAACAAACCAAGCTTTCTTTATTACTCCGTTAAAAGAATGGAATGAAAGAAAAGTTTATCCATGGAATTGGGTTGTAAGAAAAATTCAAGGCAGACCGACAAGTTTGTCACATAATGCTATTCTTAAAGAATTAAGAGCAAAAGCTGCAACAATTAATGAAGCTTCTATAGCATTTTTCTCTCCGCCTGCAATTTCAGGTATGAGTATGTTGGGTGGTTTTGAATTCCAAATGTTGTCAAAAGGTGAACATACGCTTCAAGAAATTGAACAATATGCAAATAAATTGACTGTTGCGGCGAATCAAAATCCAAGTTTGACCAGTGTTTATACTACATATCAAGCTAATGTGCCCCAATACAGATTAAATATTAATTATGAAAAAGTATTGGCTCAAAATGTAAGTATACAAGAATTGTATTCTACTTTGGCTTCTACTTTGGGAAGTTATTATGTAAATGACTTTAATAAATTAGGACGTGTATTCAGGGTTCAATTACAAGCGGAAG
>CAZGRH010000126.1:0-3893 GCA_964527005.1 uncultured Muribaculaceae bacterium
TTGCAACGGGGAAGATAACATTTTGTATATGTCACATTTTTATCATTTTGTGACCTAATCATTTTTAAATTGTTCAAAACTATAATAACATAAATAAAACAGAACATATCAATTCATTAAAAAAATGTTATGTTCTTTCGCTTTAAAAAAAAACACATCCCTAAGACACTGATATAGTCAAGTTTTTGCTTAATGGTCACAAAATGATAAAAATGTGACATTCGACAAAGAAAATAAGTAATGAAAAGTGATAAACTTTTAAAGGAATTTAAAAATGCTTGGACTCCAAGAATTAATATTTGAAAAGAAAATTAGCAGAAGTGAGTTGTATAATTATAAAAATAATTCAACTAATAAATTTAAAATTTCCGTATACAGAAATCATTCTTTTGAATTAATAGAGCATACAATTAATTTATATTTAAACTATGCAAATATAAATGCGAAATTTATTTATAGCGATTATGATGATTCTTTATCATTTTTAAATATAGATTTAACATCAGATTTAATTATAGTTTGGATAGATTTTACCAGATATAATTTCGAAAATGTCGATAATTTTATAAAAGAAAGATTAGATTATTTATCTTCTGTTTATAAGAAACAAATATTATTTATCCCTTTTGGAAGTTCTTTAAAAATTGAGAAAACAAATATAATTACTTATAGTTTATCAGAAATTGAAAAGAAACTGGAAAATAAATACACAGATTTGAGACTTGAACCATTTTCAGGTACTAAATTAAGTTCTAAAGCACAAATGGAAATTTCTAGAAATCTCGGATTAAAATATATTCCGGCATGCATAATCAATCCTATAAAAGCTATTGTTTTTGATTTGGATAATACTTTATATAAAGGTGTTTTAGGTGAAGATGGTTATAAAAATATAGAATTAACAGAAAATCACAAAAATCTTCAGGAAAAAATTGTTGAATTATCAAAATTGGGATTTTTTATTTGTATAGCATCTAAAAATGAAGAAAAAGATGTTATTGAAATGTTTAATAAACGCACTGATTTCCCGTTGAAATTAGAGAATATAACAAAACTTTGTGCTTCTTGGAATTCAAAAGCTGAGTCTGTTTTAGAAATTCAAAAATTCTTAAATATCGGCATTAAAGATATGCTTTTTGTAGATGATAATATGGGTGAAATCGCCTCTGTCAAATCGAAATATCATGAAATTAATGTCATTCACGCAAAAGATGATGCGGATTTAACTTTAAATATATTAAATAATTATCCGAGAATGCTCAAATTAAATATTAATTATGAAGATTTAATCAGAAAACAAGATACTCAAGCAAACGAACAAAGGGAAAAATTAAAAAATTCATTATCAAAAGAAGATTTTTTAAAAGCTCTTGAAATGCAATTAACATACGGTATAAATAAAAAAACTCAAATTAAAAGAATTTCCGAACTATCGAACAAAACAAATCAATTTATATGCACATATAAAAGATATTCGGAAGTTGAAGTTGAACAAATGATGAAAGATAATAATTATATGATTATTACCGTATCTTTAAAAGATAAACTTTCCGACAGCGGTATTATCGGTGTTATGGTATTTAAAAATAAAATTGATTTTATTGATATAGAAGAAACATTTATAAGTTGTAGGGCATTAGGCAGAGGTATTGATAAAAATATTATTTTTTATCCTATAGATTTGGCTATTAAACATTTTGGCAAAAATAAAATTAAATTTAATTTTATTAAAGGGGAGCGAAATAAACCTGCAGAAAATTTTATAGATAAGAATTTAATAAAGTGTAAAAATTTAATTTCTTCTTTTAATGAAAAGTTTGATTGCAGTTTGGTTACGGTAAAAATAGAGGAGGAAAACCTGTGGAAGAACGAATATTAGATATTGTTTCAACTTTTATAAATGTATCAACTGATGAATTAAAAAAATTAATTACCAAAGAAGGAGTTTGGGATTCTCTTCAAAAAGTAGAAATAATTATTGCTTTGGAAGATGAATTTGATATTACATTTAATCAGGAAGAAATAGCAGAAATAAATACAATAAGTGATTTTATAAATAAAATTCAAGGAAAAATATAATATGAAACATAATATAAGAATTAGCGGTTTTTCATACAGGTTAAGACCTGTGACAATTGAAGATGCTCAGTTTATCGTAGATACAAGATTGGAAGATGAGAAAAAAAGTCAATATGTGCATAAAATTTTGCCTGATGTTAATTTGCAAATAAACTGGCTAAATAAATATTTTGAAAGAACCGGCGATTATTATTTCGTTGTAGAAAATATATTTACAAATGAAAAAGAAGGTTTAATCAGCATATACGATATAAACGGAGCTGTAGCTGAATGGGGCAGATGGGTTTTTAAACGCGGCTCGCTTGGAGCTTTAGAAAGTGTAAATCTTATATATAAAGTTGCTTTTGAAAAACTGAATTTGCAAGAAGTATATACGAGAACAGTTGAAGATAATACAACTGTGGTTAATTTTCATAAAAGTATAAATGCAAAATTCAGAACAGTATTAAAAAATGAATTTGAACTTGAGGGAAAGAAATATAATGCAGTTGAACAATATGTTGATAAAGCCTATTATTTTTCTGATTTAAAAGAAAATTTAGATATAAAATGTCAAAAATTATTTGAACGTAATATTAAAAATTTTTGCGGTTATTTTAAATTTCATCATTATGGTTTAGCTTGCGAAAATATTAATATTGAATGTAATAATTTTAAAGATTATAATAAATCTGATTATTTTGAAGATAATATTCAAGGCGTAAAGGGATTATTTATCAAATCTGATTGTAAGTTCCCGACTTTGGAACTTTTAGAAAATTTAAATAATTCAAATACGGTAACACCTTATTTAAATTTAAAATCTAAAATTTATCATACGGGTTATCTCGTAAATGATATTGAATCTATGCGTGAATTTTTCATAAATAAACTTGGAGCCAAAATAATATCGGATTTTAAAATATCAATGTATTTTAAAAAACGTATATGTTTTTTAATGTTAAAAAATAAAAAAATGATTGAGTTGATTGAAATATAATAAAAACTACCGATTCAATCGGTAGTTTTTATTATCAGATTTTTAGGCTATTTATTAATCAAAAATTGATTTAAAATTAAACTCTAATTTGAAATTAGCATAGTCCACTTTCTTGTAATATCTTGCGATACTAAATAAAGAAGCTTAAATAAGGCTTCTTCTGATGGAAATGACGACTTCGTTTTTGTTGAAATCATAAAAGAAGAGGATTTTAAATAAAAATCCTCTTCTTTCTTAAATTCTATATTTTCTTCGGATAATCATCAGGTATTTTAAAACCGTTATTTTTTATTAAAGAGAAACAAGCTCCATCATCATACCCGTTTTTACATCTATTCATATAATAATTTCTGCTTTTGTCTTCAACTCCATAACCATAGGTTTTAGCAAGTATATCAATCATTTGAGGTGTTTTTCCTTCGCAAAATGACATTCTTAAAGGTTGACGTTTACTATAAAATCCTTTCGGAAAATAGTTAACAATATAACAAGAATATTCACTTGTGTTGAGTCCTAGAAACTTAGCAGAACAACTGCCATCACTATAAAAATAGACATCTTGATATACATTAGCTGATGTTGCATTTTTCTGGAAATAATAATACTGTTGTTCATATTTTGCAACATTTAAATGTTTTTCAATTATATTTTTTTTGAACCAAGAACTGACATCATCCGAATCAACCATATAATTGCCGTTAATATTTTCAAGACGATGCGCATTATAAACTGCGGCATAAAATTTTTTTAAGCGGGTTTCAACTTCTTCTTTTTGATGACTTGCAATGATTGTCGGAACAGTCATTGCCGCTACTATACCGATTACAACGAGAGT
>CAZGRH010000127.1:0-3701 GCA_964527005.1 uncultured Muribaculaceae bacterium
CAACCATTGCCCTCGTTAAGACAAGTATAAAAGCCCCAAGGTCTAAATACTGTTTTGTGAGAATATGTTGTTTCATTATTTATATTCTTTAAAGTTGACACAATTTTGTTTATTTTCCGTGATTTATTTTTGTCACAAACAAGTACGGCATCTTCCGTTTCAACAACAATTATATCTTCAATGTCGCATACCGCAACAAGTTCTTTTGATGAATATATATATGAATTTTTAACATTATCGGCGATAACATTACCTTTTATAACATTTCCGTTTTTATCTTTTTTACTGTTATTGTATATCGCAAGCCAAGAACCGACATCCGACCATTGAGTTTTTAATTCCATTACCGCTAAATTATCACATTTTTCAATTAATGCGTAATCTATTGATACAGACGGTAAATTTTCATAATATTTGTATTCTATTTTGTTATTATTGTCAAAAATTTCTTTTGAAAAATTTTTTAAAAATTCAGGTGCATATTTTTTTATGGTTTCTTTTAAAACAGAAATTTTACCTACGTAAATGCCGCAATTCCAAAAATAATCTCCGCTTTCCAAAAAGTTTTTTGCTTTTTCCGAATTTGGTTTTTCTTTGAAAGTTTCAACAATGAATCCGCTTTTAATTTTTTCACCTTTTTTTATATAGCCGAAACCTTCTTCAGGATATGTCGGTTTTGTACCGATTGCAACAATTTTTCCAGTATTTGCAATATTTTTTGCTTTTTGAATAGTTTCTTTAAATATTTCTTTGTTTTCAATGTAAAAATCCGCAGGCAAAATTACAACGACTTCATCTCTTTTTTCGTTTTCGAGAAAGCATAATCCCGAAACAACGGCGCCCATTGTGTTTTTTGACATAGGCTCGGAAATAATTAACGGTGATTTGTTATATTTCGCCAATTGAGATTTAAATTCCGCTTCTTGTAATATATTCGTTACAATTAGAATATTTTTGGATTGAGTTAAGTTGCAAACAGTTTCGTAAGTGTTTTGTAACAAGGTTTTATCATCAAAAAAAGCCAATGATGATTTCGGTAACAATGTTCTTGATAACGGCCATAATCTCTCTCCCGAACCGCCTGCCAATATTATACATTTCATTTATTAACTCCTACCTCTAACCTGTTTATTATATTTTACCTTGATTTCTTCTTTTTTTCAAACTTCTTTATTTGTTAAAGATATGTAACGATAGTTCTTCTTTTTAGACAAATAGTTTTGAAACATATATAATAAAAATGTCGAGGCAAAATTTCACAACGAGCCGTAAAACAAAATAAGTGAAATTTGATGTGACAAAAGGATGCTGTAAAGCAAAATGTGTTAGCTTGTATAAAAAAACAAGTCCGGAAAGAATAAAAACGTGACGGATTTGAAAAAAGGGTGTAGACCCTGATTATGGGAGATAAATTTCATGGGAATATCAACGGTAGAAAAAATCGAAAACAAAGAATTTTCACCAAAAGAGATAAGGGAAATGTTAGGAACTGATAATTCCGGTATTCAGGAATTGTGTAAAATTGCGGAAATTAAACTAAAAAGAAACGCAAGAGGTCTTACATATTTTACGACTGATGATGCTGAAACTTTAAAATCGGTTTCGGATAAAGTCAAGTCAACATTGGCACTTCCGTCAAAAACACCTGTTTATAAAGGTAATAACACTATTACAACTGCCTCTTTGGTTAAATTGGTTGATACTTTGAAAAATATGGAACAAACCATTACCGATAAATTAACTTCAGTTTTAGATGAAAAACTTGATGGCATGGATGATGTTGTAATGGAATTAATTAGAGTTAAAACCGAAAATGAAAGCATGAAATCTAAAATTAATGAATTGAACAAAGAAAATTACAAATTAAAAAGAGAAGTAAATTCGTATAAAAAAGTTCCTTTCGGTTTTTATGCAAAAACAAATCCGAATAATAAATTTTAATTTTTTTAAATAAATAATAAACCGTAAGTTTTAAGATTTTTTATAAAACAAATCATGGAAACTTACGGTTTATTTTTACAAAAATTTGTTAATTATAAGCATTATATGCTTTTAAGACATTTAGTATTCTTTTCATGTCATCGAAATCATACCTTTGATCAATCGGCAAGGGTAATAAATATTTTTGAAATATTCCCTCTTGCGTATTTTTTGGCAATGGAGACCAAAAAGTATCAATAATAATTTTGTTTTTATATAATTTTTCTCTTAATGTTTCATCGTAATTTAAATACGGATAAACCATCGGAACATCATATTCGTCCAAAGTGATTTTTATATTATTGGAAGATTGCAAATATTTATCTAAAAAATGAAAATTATTTAATCTTTTTTGTTTTGCATTTTTAATATCTGTTGAATTAAATATAGTTTTTGTTAAATTTGAAATTAATTTTATATTTTCTTCATTTAAAGAATTTTCATTTTGCAAAAAATCATTATATGAATTTTTAATACCTTTATCAAATTTTTTTATCAAATGAGAAATTCTTTGATAAGATGTGCTTTGTTCAAACTCTTCAGCTAATAATTTATCAGAATTTAATAATGCTCCGTCCGGAAGCCCAAAAAATTTTCTTATTGAATTAAATGAAGCAATTCCGTATTTCGGCATATAAAAAGCTTGAGCATTATCAACTATTAAATTTTTATGTTTTTCAGAAAGCTTTTTAACTTGTTTCGCACAAATTCCGAAATAATTTGTATATAAAACAAATGCGGAATTCGGGAAATCGGAAATCGGCATGAAATTATTATCTATATGATAAAATTTAATTTTGCAATTTTCTTTTCTTATTGCTTGCCAAACTACGGAACAGGTATAAAAGGGAACATATAATTCTCTTATGTTAAAAGCTCTTATTATATATCTGAGGCAATTTCTTGCAGAATTAAGCGCAATGCAATTTTGAATATTGTTAAATTTTTCATTAAATTCAAGTTCTATATATCCGCCGATTTCTTTATTACAAGATAATTTCATATAAATCCTTTTATTGTTTATAAAAAATTAAATCATTTAATAACAGAATTTTCAATTTTATTATATTTCGTTTTGAACAATCATAATTTTTTGTATAATGATATTTATGAGCAGTAATTTTAATTTTTTAAAAAAAATTGATAATAATTTGTTTAATATAATCACGGAAGCGGAAAAACTTTATCGTGATGAATATTTTGAACAATGTATTGTACAAACAAGACGTTTCGGCGAACAGATCTGCAAATCGATGTTGGAACAAAACGGCAAACAAACAGGTACTTTTGATGAAATGCTTTCAACTTTAAGCGATTTTTCTAACGGATTTGAACAAGAAAAAGAATTTATTAATGATTTATATTTTTTAAAGAAAAACGGAAATAAAAGTGCGCATTCATCTTCCGTAAAAAAAGAGGGAATGTTAGCATTGGAATGTTTGAAACGAGCTTTTGAGGTTGCAATAAATTATAGTGTATACAACCAAAACGGTTCTGTTGATTTTTTAAAATTAAATTTTGATGTGGAACTGCTTGTTACAAACAAAAAATCGGGTTCTACACTTACTCAAAAATATGAAGCTGCAAAAAAGAAAGAAATACAAAAACAAAAAACAACAAATCCCGGTTTTGAAGTAAAATCTGAAAATAAAATTTCAAAGATTGAAAAAAATATTTCTGCTGCTCCGAAATTAAAATTTGAGTTAAAAATTACTTTGTTT
>CAZGRH010000128.1:0-3655 GCA_964527005.1 uncultured Muribaculaceae bacterium
ATAAGTGTTCTCTTTCCCTGTAAAAAAATTTATTATGCTTCAGCGTTTTGAGCTTCTGCAGCAGCTGCTTCTTCAGCGGCTTTTCTTTCAGCTTCAAGTTTTGCTTGAGCTTTTTTAGATAATTTTTCCGTAGTTTTCTTTTGATAGTTTAAAGTACCGTCATCGTTACAATTATCAATTAAAAACTTAGCTGTTTCCGTAGGTTGAGCACCTTTTGAAATCCATTCAAGAGCTGCTTGTTTATCTAATTTCATTTCTTTTGTTTTAGGGTTGTAAAATCCTAATTGTTGAATCGGGCTTGCTTGTCTTTTTGTTGTTGAATTTAGAACCACAATTCTGTATACCGGATTTTTTTTATAACCTAATCTTTTTAATCTGATTTTTACCATTTTGGTTTTTCTCCATATTTACCTGTGCGCTTGCTTTTTAAAGCTTTTGCAGCCGTCAAACCTGTTCGCTAAAAGAGGATTGCTCACAAGTTCTTCTTTATGAAAACATAAGCATAATTTTAAATCAAGCAATTTTTTTATATTTTTGTAACTTTACTTAAAAAATTTTATTCTTTACTGTTTTTAATTTTCTTATTCCTTTATAATTATATATATGATAGAAAATAAGACATTAGCTGAAACAAAAAAAATAGAAATATTTGTAAGTGATTTTGACGGAGTATTCACTGACGGAAAGTTAGAAGTTTTTTCGGACGGAACGACTTCAAAAAAAATGGATTATAAAGATATTATGGCAATTGCAATTTTACTGAAAAAAGGCATTAAGTTTGCGATAATATCGGGTGAAAATTCTTCGGCAATAGAACATTTAAAAAAAATATTTCCACAAATAGATATTTTTCAAAACGAACGTAAAAAAATTGATGTTTTAAAATCATTGCTTCAAAAATATAACATTAGCCCAAAAAATGCAATTTATGTCGGAGATGATATTAATGACACGGATTGCCTAACTTTAGTCGGACATCCTTATACCGTACCGAACGCAAATTTTAAAATTAAAGATTTAAACAATATTAAAATCACGGAAAATTTTGGCGGAAACGGTGCTATAAGAGAAATTACAGATAACATTATATGAGAAATTTTATACAACAAATAATATCCAAAATAAAAGAATTTGATACATATACAAAAAATTATATGAAGATATCAAATAATATTGAAATTCCAACGATTGCCTACACAAATTGGGGCATGCATTTTGCTGAAATAAAGGATTTTGAAACTGCTATTGCAAAATTAAAGACAGCTATTTTAATGTCTAATCAAAATCCGAAACCGTGTTTAAGCCTTGGGATGATTTATGCTACTTTAAAAAAATATCGGGAGGCGGAATTTGCTTTAAAAGAAGCAATAAAAAGAGATACTCAAAATGCATATACATTTTCTTTGTTATCTACGGTATTAACATCTCAAAACAAATTTTATGAAGCGGAAATTGCAATAAAACAAGCATTAAAATTAGAACCTTACAATTCTGACGTACATTTTAATTACGGTATTTTGTATGCAAAACAACAAAAAAAATTAAAAGCTATTGAAGAATTAAAAAAAGCGAAAATCAACAATAAAACAAATCATAGTGTTTATTTTATGCTAGGACTTATGTATTTTGAAACGGGACTAATAAAAAATGCTTTTACCGAATTTAAATTCCTTGAAACAATTAATCCCGCATATAAAAATTTATGCTACTATTTAGCTTTGTGCTACAAAAAAGAAAAAAATTATATGGCAACATTGGAATACGGTTTAAGGGCATTGGAAGAAAACCCGTTAAATCCCGATTGTTATATATTGCTTGCGCAAAATTATCTTGATTTAAATCAAAAAGAAAATTGTTTAAATATTTTCAAATTGGGCAATGAAAAAAATATTTCCGATTATGCATTTTATCTTTCTTGGGGAATTTCATTGATGAAATTTAATGAAATACAAGAAGCAAAAGAAAAATTATTTAAAGCGTCAGAAAAAAATCCTGATTCTTCCGATGTTTTTTATCGTTTAGGGTTGTGTTATTTTAAGGAAAATAATTATGACGAAGCAGAAAAATTTTATAAACTTTCAATAGAAAAAAATAACCGTAATGTATTTACACTTTCGGATTTTGGTCTTTTATGTTATGAAAAAAAAGATTATGAAAACGCAATAGCTTTATTTTTGAAAGCAATTTCAATATCCGCAAAAGCAAATTTCATATATTTTTATATTGCAAACAGTTATTACAAACTTGGCAGATTAAAAAAAAGTGCGGAATATTATGAAAAAACATTGGAATATTATCCAAATCATATAGAAGCACTTATTAATTTATCAATTAATTTGCTTGAACTCGGAGATGAAAAAGAAGCATTAAGAAAAATAAGAAATGCATATCAAATAAAAAGAACATCAGCAAAAATCATAATAATATATGCTTTAACAACGTTGAGATTGGGAATGTATAGAGATACAATTGAAAAAATTAATAATTATATTGAATTGTGTCCGATGAATTATGATGCGTTATTAATAAAAGCAAATGCTTTAATTAATTTAAACAAGCCGCAAGAAGCGATTGAAACGCTTAATCAAATTACGGAACAAGAGTACAAAAACAAGAGTATCTATACATTTTTATCATATAATGCATATAAACTACTTGTTGAAATTAATTCAACGAACTATAATGAAAGCATGCTTAATTTTTATGCAAAAAAAGTTGAAGAAATTGATGATATTAATTTTGATAATAATGCAATCAATTTATACTTAAGTAAAATACCGAAAATTAATGAAGGATAAGAAGTGGGAATAATTGTTCAAAAATTTGGAGGTACATCCGTAGCAAATCCGGAAAAAATCCATAATGTAGCACACGCCGTTATAAAAGAACGGGAAAACGGCAATAAAGTAGTTGTAGTAGTTTCAGCAATGGGACATACAACCGATAATTTAATTAAATTAGCAAAAGAAGTAAATCCGCACCCCGATTCAAGAGAAATGGATATGCTTTTATCTACGGGAGAACAAGTTTCTATTGCTCTTTTATCAATGGCAATTCAGGCTCATAACAAAAAAGCAATAAGTTTAACGGGGCAACAAATCGGTATTATTACCGAATGTATTCATTCAAAAGCAAGAATTGTAGATATCAGAACAGAAAAATTAAAAAAATATCTTGATGATGGTAACATTATTGTAGTAGCAGGATTTCAGGGGGTAACTCCCGACGGAGAAATTACTACACTTGGCAGAGGCGGTTCGGATACATCGGCAGTTGCTATTGCTGCGGCACTTAATGCCGATAGATGTGATATTTATACCGATGTAGAGGGTATTTATGCCACTGACCCGAGAATTGTTCCGAATGTAAAAAAAGCTGATATTATTTCTTACGAAGAAATGCTGGAACTTGCGAGAGTCGGCGCAAATGTTCTTCATCCTCGTTCTGTTGAAACCGCAAAACAATTTAATGTTCCGCTTCGTGTTCGCAGTTCGTTTAAATTAGATAATTTAGGTACTTTAATTATAGGAGTTAACGATATGGAAATATATAAACCTGTTGCCGGAGTCGCTGCCGATACATCTCAAGTGCGATTATTATTGTCAAATCTTCCCGATATTCCGGGAACTGCCGCAAATGTATTCGGTGCATTGGC
>CAZGRH010000129.1:0-3647 GCA_964527005.1 uncultured Muribaculaceae bacterium
CCTGTTTTATGGGAAAAAATGCGTAATTATCATTTATCGGCAGGAAGAGTTCAAAGTGTTGCATTACGAATGATTTGTGAAAGAGAAGAAGAAATTAATGCATTCATCCCTGTTGAATATTGGTCAATATCAGCAGATTTATTGAAAAATAAATCTAAGTTTTCGGCAGAATTAACAAAATACAAAGATAAAAAAATTGATATAAGAAATGAAGATGAAGCTAATAATATAGTTAATTACTTAAAAGAAAAAAACAGAGAATTTATAGTTTCAAAAATTTCAACGAGAAATACGCAAAGAAAGCCGACGGCTCCGTTTATAACTTCGACTCTTCAAAGAGAAGCAAGCAGTAAACTGGGTTACGGTGTTTCAAAAACAATGCAAATTGCGCAAAAATTGTATGAGGGTATTGACATCGGAACGGATGGTCCTGTTGGTTTAATTACATATATGAGAACAGATTCCGTTCGTATTTCGGAAGACGCTCAAATTGCAGCAAAAGAGTATATTGTAAATTCATTTGGTGAAAATTATTATCCGAAAGAACCAAATAATTTCGTAAAAAAATCTAAAAACGTGCAAGATGCGCACGAAGCAATTCGCCCGTCTTATGTTGATAAAACACCTGACAGTATAAAACAATATTTAACAAAAGAACAATATCAACTTTATAAATTAATATGGAGTAAATTTGTTTCTTCTCAAATGGAAAATGCTACTGTGAAAAATACTACTGTTGATATAGAAGCAGGGGAATGTCTGTTTAAAGCAGGTGTCAGCAAAATAATGTTTGACGGATATTTGAAAGTTTATAATGAAAATGAAGAAGAAAAAGAGGACTCTTTAAAAATTCCGGATTTAAAAGAGAATGATGTATTAAAATTAAAAGAAATATTTCCGAAACAACATTTTACAAGTGCGCCGCCTCGTTTTACGGAAGCTTCACTTGTAAAAGCGCTTGAAGAACATGGTATAGGCAGACCAAGTACTTATGCTCCGATTATTTCAAAAATTCAGCAAAAAAATTATGTTGAAAAAATTGAAAAAGCACTTGCACCTACAGTTTTGGGAATGACTCTTTGTAAACAATTGGTTGAGCATTTTAAAGACATTATGAACTATAAATTTACTGCAAATATGGAAACAAAATTAGATGAAATTGCAGAAGATAAATTGGTTTGGAATAAAGTAATACAAGAATTTTATGAACCGTTTATAAATACTGTCACAAACGCGAAACAAAACATGGAAAAAGTTTTAATAGAATCGGATGTGTTATGTCCTAACTGTGGAAGTAAAATGGTTGTACGAACAAGTCGTTTTGGTTCTCAATTTTTAGGTTGTTCAAAATATCCGGAATGTAAAACAATGTTGCCGTTAAACAAGGACGGACAAGTTGCGGAGCCTCCGAAAGAATCTGATGAAAAATGTGAAAAATGCAATTCTTCAATGATTCAAAAAACAGGACCTTACGGTCCATATCTTGAATGTACAAATGAAGAATGTAAACACAGAAAACGTATTATTAAATCTACCGGAGTAAAATGCCCAAAATGTGAAACAGGTGAAATTATATTTAAAAAATCGAAATACGGAAAAATATTTTTTGGGTGTAATAATTATCCGAAATGTGATTTCGTTTCTTGGAATGAACCTGTAAATGAAAAATGTCCGGAATGCGGAAGTATTTTGGTTAAGAAAATCACAAAAAAGTTTAAAAAACTTGAATGTAGCAACAAAGAATGTAATTTTTCAAAAGAACTGACGGAGGAATAGTTATGTACAAATTTGGGTTAATCGGATACCCTTTATCTCATTCAATGTCAAAAGTTATACAAGAAGCTGCTTTTAAATCAGTTGAATTGGATGGTACATACGATATTTTAGAAACCGAACAAGAAGACTTAATTCCACGACTTAAATATTTAAGAGCGAACGGATATAAAGGTTTTAATGTTACTATTCCGTTAAAAGTTCCTATTACTTTATTTCTTGACGGAGTCGATAATGTTGCAAACGTAGTCGGAAGTGCAAATACAATTAAAATAAAAGATAATCAAGAACTTTATGGTTATAATACGGATGTTTATGGTTTTGTTGAAGCAATTCCTGAAGATTTCAGAAAAGAAATTGAAAACAATCCTGTTGCAATATTGGGAAACGGCGGAGCTGCAAGAGCTGTTGGTGTCGGTTTGGCAATTTTAAAACCATCTAAAATTGATTTTTATGCAAGAAATATAATAAATGCTTCAGAAACGGCAAAAAATTTAAGAGAAAATTTCCCCGCAATTGAAATAAATTGTAAACAAATTGAAAGTTTAAAAGATTTATCCGAATATAAATTATTGGTAAATACAACACCGATAGGAATGAGAAGTAAAGCAATGGGAATTTCGCCTATTGACGAAGATGTGGTAAAAACAATGAATAAAAATTCTGTTATTTATGATATAGTTTATAATCCGTTAAAAACAGAATTAATTAAATATGCAAAAAAACACGGTATAAAAACAATTCAAGGATTAGATATGTTAATTTATCAAGGTGCAAAAGCATTCGAAATATGGACGGGTAAAAAACCCGATGTATTAAAAATGAAAATAGCTGCACTTGAAGAAATGGTTGATTAATTATTAAATATCAACACCGTTCATCATTGAAATTAACGTTGAAATTGTATTATCCATTGTAACGCTGTCAGAAACTCTTTGTTGTAAAAAAGCGTTAATTTGTGGCATTAATTCAATTGCGGTATCTAATTTCTGATTTGACCCTGCGTTATACATCCCTACATCGATTAAGTCTTTATTCTCACGATATAAAGCCATTAATTTACGCATTTTATAAGCGGCTTGTTTATGTTCTTCCGTAACAATTTCCGTAAATAAACGACTAATACTTCCTAAAACGTCAATTGCGGGATAATGATTCATTTCCGCAATTTTTCTTGATAAGAAAATGTGACCGTCAACAATACCACGAACAGTATCTACAATCGGGTCATTAATATCATCACCTTCCATTAAAACCGTATACAAAGCAGTAATTGAGCCTTTCGGACTGTTTCCGCTTCTTTCTAAAATACGTTGAAGCCATGAAAAAATTGATGGAGGATACCCTTTAATTGTAGGAGGTTCTCCGATAGATAGTCCGACTTCTCTTCCTGCCATTGCACAACGGGTCACGGTATCTGTCATCAAAAAGACTTTTTTCCCTTTATCACGGAAATATTCGCAAACCGCAGTTGCGGTCATTAAACATTTTTGACGAATTAACGGAGGTTGATCTCCCGTAGAACATACTAAAACTGATTTTTTCATACCTTCTTCGCCAAGTGAATTTTCAACGAATTCTTTAACTTCTCTTCCACGTTCGCCAATTAATGCAACTACGTTTACATCAGCATCGGAATTTCTTGCAATCATACCAAGCATTGTACTTTTACCGACTCCTGAACCTGCAAACAAGCCCATACGTTGACCTGCGCCTAATGTAAGCATTGAATCAATCGCTCTGACCCCTGTAGAGAACATGGTTTTAATAATCGGTCTTTCAAATGGTCCGGGGGGCGGGTTTTCAATATTAACTAGCGGTGCGCCTTTTGTATCCATCGGTTTTCCATCAATAGGTTCTCCTAAAGGACTTAT
>CAZGRH010000130.1:0-3527 GCA_964527005.1 uncultured Muribaculaceae bacterium
TCGGCAAGCGGATTACCGGAAATAAAAGGGTCTATCAAAATCCCGTCTTTTCCGTTTTCGATAAAAAAGGCACTATGCCCCAAATAAAACATTTTCCGCATATCAAATCTCCACTTATAAGATAATTGTATCAAATTTAGTTTTCTATGTGAATAGTTAAACTTAAAAATTGAATGTTAATTCCAAATATCGGGAGTTGCAAGTGTAAGTGCAATTATATCATTATAACCATTCTTGTTTAACACTTTTACTATTTCTTCAATTGTTATTCCTGTTGAAGTTATATCATCAACTATCATAATTTTTGTATTTTGCGGAATATCTGCATTTAAATTCAATTCAAATGCATTTTTTATATTTTTAATTCTTTCCTGTTTCGTCAATTTGAATTGTTTCTTTGTATCTTTTGTTCTTATAAGTAAATCAGAAGCAACATTAAAACCGGTCAATTTGGCAAATTCATCCGCAACAATATTCATGTGGTTATAATGTCTTTCTTTTAATCTGGTTTTATGAACCGGTACCGGTACAATCAAAAAACTGTTTCTTAAATTCAATTCTTTAAAATAATCAAACATTATTTGAGCGTGAACTTGCGCTAATTTTTTCTTATTATGATATTTCAAATCTCTGATTAATTGTTTTATAATTCCATCGTATAATGTAGCCGCATATACATTGCAATTACGAATTCTTTTAAATACACCCTCAGGCATAAAATGAATTTTTTTATAACACTTTGAACACAATAACGCATCTTCTTTTGAAGATTTACAAAAGTAGCAAGGTTGTACATAAATTAAGTTTAGTAGTTTTTCTATAAACTTTATCATATAATATGAATTATATTAGATAAATGAGATTTTTAAAATGGGATTTTTACATATACTTTCAAGCGCAATTATGATGCTGATTTTGATTAGTTTATTAATATTGGTACACGAAGCAGGACACTTTTTTGCGGCAAAATCAGTCGGAATAAGAGTTGATAAATTCGGTTTCGGACTTCCTTTCGGTCCTACATTATTTTCTAAAAAATTCGGAGAAACAGAAATCTTAATTCACGCTTTTTTATTGGGCGGATATGTTTCTTTCCCCGATGATGAAGAAGATTGTGACTTGCCGAAAGATTCCCCGTTGCGTTATTCAAATAAAACAGTAGCTCAACGTGCTTGGGTTATTTCGGCAGGAGTTATTTGCAATATTGTTTTCGCTTATTTCTTAATATTTTCAACAGGATTTATTTGGAAACAATTACCTGCCAATAATTATACAATTTTATTTTCAAAATTTGCACCGACAGCGGTTGAATCGATTAAAAATTCAGGCATTAAAGAAAATGATAAAATTTATTCGATTAACGGCACAAAAATAATTTACCCCGCAACATTAAATATGTATTTTCAATTATCAAAAGAATTTGACGGACAAGTAAGTCAAAAAATTATTGACGAGAAATATACTGAATTAAAGAAATTAAATCCAAACGTAAAAGAAGAAATACCGGTTGGAACCACTGTGAAATTACCTGATTTTACGGATGAAGAACCCGTTTCATTATCTTTTGACAATATAATCGGCATTGAGAAATACCAATCGGAAGAAATCAAATTAAAT
This sequence comes from uncultured Muribaculaceae bacterium, assembly GCA_964527005.1. GTDB lineage: Bacteria > Cyanobacteriota > Vampirovibrionia > Gastranaerophilales > Gastranaerophilaceae > Avigastranaerophilus. The sequence continues at coordinate 1,618 of CAZGRH010000130.1, forward strand.
GATTTACAAAAAGATTTAAGAAACAAAATTAATTATAAAAAAATATATAAAACACAAGAAAATATAACATTACGAGATTTGGCACTTGCAATATCCGATACTAAAAAACCGATTTCAATAACGGTTGTAAGAAATAATGAACAAATTTCTTTAAAAACGGTATATTCAAACAAAGACGGAATTGTCGGAATAGAACAAAAATTCATTGAAAATTATGTAGAAACAAAAAATTTAAAACAATTAACAAGTGCAACAGTAAATTATGTAAATTATAATCTTAATTTAATGGTATACACGCTTGGCAAATTATTTTCGGGAAAAGTTCGGATGAGCGAAATGAACGGAATTATTGCCATTGCTAAAATCGGAACAGAAATAATTGCATATAAAGGACTGTTTTACGGATTATTATTATCCGCAATAATTTCTTTAAATTTGGCATTGATAAATATTTTGCCTATTCCCGCATTGGACGGCGGACACTTGTTCTTTTTACTCATTGAACAAATTACAGGTAAACCTGTAAGCAAAAAATTTGTGGAAGGATTAAATAATTTTTTCTTTTATTTGCTTATAGCTTTGATGATATTAATTGTCTATAATGATGTTCACGCTTGGATAATCGGCAAAATTTAACAAATTAATTTTACATTAAATTTACGAAAATTTATGAAATTTTTTGAAAATTACAAGGTTTATGTTATATTTGAAAATGCGATAAATTATTTAAACAAAAAAGGAAAAATAAATGATTTCAGTAAACGATTTAAAAACAGGATTAACACTTGAAATAGACGGTGGTCTTTGGAATGTTGTAGAATTTATGCACGTTAAACCGGGAAAAGGTGCTGCATTTGTAAGAACAAAACTTAAAAATGCCGAAACAGGTAACGTAGTTGAAAAAACATTCAGAGCCGGCGAAAAAGTTGCAAAAGCTACTTTAGACAGAAGAGATATGCAATATCTTTACAAAGAAGCTAACGATTTTGTTATGATGGATTTGGAATCTTATGAACAATTAAGCGTTGCTGCCGATAAAATCGGTGAAGGTGTTAAATATTTAAAAGAAAATATGAATGTAACTATTTTGTTCCATGGAACAAATATTATCGGTATTGATATTCCAAACTTCGTAGAGTTGGAAGTTGTTGATACACCTCCGGCAGAAAAAGGAAATACCGCACAAGGCGGTACTAAACCGGCTACACTTGAAACAGGTGCGGTTGTTAATGTTCCTTTCTTCGTTACAAACGGTACCGTTATCAGAGTTGATACCAGAACAAACGAATACTTAGACAGAGTTTAAGGATATTTTGAATGAAAATTAACTTTGAATATTTAAATAAATTAGCAACAATGATGTCTGCGAATGATTTGTCGGAAGTTCATTTGGAAGATGAAGAACAGCTGATTTCTTTAAAAAGAGAAAAAATTGTTGAAGAAGTACAACAAGTTGTAATGCCTGCAACAGTAACATCTCAAGTAATTTCAACACCAAAACCACAAAAAGAAGAAGTAACGAATAATACACCGAAAGGAACTCCCGTTATTTCACCAATGGTTGGAACTTTCTTTTCTGCTCCGTCACCTGACGCAAAACCTTTTGTTCAAGTAGGTGATACCATTGCAGCAGGTCAAGTCGTTTGTATTGTTGAAGCAATGAAACTTATGAACGAAATTGAAACGGAAGTATCCGGAAAAATTACCGAAATCTGCGTAAAAAATGGTGATAGTGTTGAATTCGGACAAATATTGATGTATGTTGAATAGCGATATAATTTCAAAAAAACATCTTTAATAAAAGAATTCCATATATTAAATTAAAGATTAAAGCCCTAAAACAAAAACATCGGTTTTGGGGCTTTAATAGTTTGCAAAATACTCCCCTATTATAAATTAAACTGTCTCCC
>CAZGRH010000131.1:0-3473 GCA_964527005.1 uncultured Muribaculaceae bacterium
CTTCAGAAATAATAATTTTTGAAGGTTTAGCTAAAGTATGATTATTAAAACGAACAGTTGTGCCTGACATGTCGTATTTCGGAAGCATAACACTGTTTCCCGATAATAATTCATTAATATGTTTATACATTAAATCTAACTCAAGGGCTTCAGGTACGTCAAAATCATAATTTTTAGCAAACTCAGCCATTCCGCCTGCTTTTTTTACTTCTTCCGAGCGGTCGTAATAATAATCGTCCGTATTTACTCTTGTAATAACATTATCAATACTGTAAATGTTTGCGAACGTTAAAATAGTGTCAATAATATCTAACGTAATTGTTGATTTTCCGCTTGCGGTTTCACCCGCTACACCAATAGAAGCGGAACGGGAAATTTTCCCTGTAATAAATTCCGCAAGTTTTCTTATAACTTGTGGCTTGTAGCTCAAAATTACCGATTTTTCCGATTTTATTTCATTTTCAAAAATCTTAAATAATTGCATTTCTATTTCGTGCAATTCGTTATCGGGAACGGAAACAAACTTATTATTAAAACTTTTTTCTGTTTCTGCTTTATAGCTAAGTGTATCGGACACAACTTTTTCCTTTTTGCTTGTTTTTATGACTATATCAAAAGAAAATACAAAACAAAATATTTTTAGCTAATTTGTTAAGATAAAACTGATAAAATTTACAATTAATATTTGCTTTGTTGTATTAATCTTCTAAATATTTTAAAATACTAATTAAATAGATTACGGAATATTTATATGCAAGATAAAAATTTTATATTAATTGACGGTCATGCTTTGGCATACAGATACTTTTTTGCGCTTGAAAGAACGGGCATGAAAACATCCGAAAATCAACCGACTTGGGCGGTATTCGGGTTTTTCAAAGCACTTTTTGATTTGTTACAAAATACAATGATAAAACCTGATGCAATTGCGGTAACGTTTGATGTTTCAAGACAAACGTACAGAACTGAATTATATCCCGATTACAAAGCAAACAGAGTAACTATGCCTGATACGTTGCATTCTCAAATTGAATTAATTGTCGAAGGTTTAAAAGCGTTAAATATTCCGATATATACAAAGGCGGGGTATGAAGCTGATGATGTAATCGGAACGATAGCAACAAAGGCGAAACAAAAACAACATAAAACATATATACTTACAGGAGATAGAGATTCTTTTCAACTTGTTGACAAAGATGGATATATAAAAGTTATTATGCCGTCAAAAGGTGAACTTGTTGAGTTTGATTGGTATAAAGTATATGAAAAAATGGGCGTGTATCCTTATCAAATTACGGATTATAAGGGCTTGAGCGGTGATACTTCCGATAATATCCCAGGGATAAAAGGGGTCGGGGAAAAGACTGCTTGTAAATTATTAAGTCGATTTGATAAATTAGAGCTTATTTACGATAATATCGAGTATATTACGGAAAAAGCTTTAAAAAGAAAGTTAATTGATAATAAAGAAATTGCATTTTTAAGTAAGGAACTTGCTACAATTCAACGTGATTTGGATATTGATTTCGATTTTGATTGTGCGAAATTAGAAATGCCGAATTATGATGCTGTTATTGAATTTTTTAAAAAAAATCAATTTTATAATTTTTTAAAAAATTCCGATAACTTGTTAAAACCATTTAAAATCGGGTCTTTAGAAGCAAAAGTTGCACGGAATTGTAATAATGAAGAACAAAATCAATTGCAATTCGGGCAAATGCAGTTGGGTTTGGGCATTAATGATATGCTGGTTGCGACTTCTCAAAAGAAATATAATCATGAAAAAAATATTGTTGATACGGAAGAAAAACTGGATTTTTTAATCAACGAGCTTAAGGCACAAACATTATTTTCAATTGATGTTGAAACAACAGGAATAAATCCGTTAGAATGCGATTTGGTCGGTATTTCAATTGCGTATTCTCCGCAAATTCAAATGCAAAATAACAGAGTAAAAATAGATAAAACTAAAAATGATTTGGTTAAATCGTACTATATCCCTATTTTTCATTTAGTGGGACAACAACTTGAACTTGAAACCGTACGTGAAAAATTATCCCCGATACTTTCTGATAAAACAATCGGAAAAACACTTCAAAATGCGAAATTCGATTATAATGTTTTAAAACATCATGAAATGAAGATTGAAAATATTATTTTTGATACGATGTTGGCAAGTTATATTAAAGATTCGTCAAGAAAACACGGTTTGAAACAACAAGCCGGTGATTATTTGGATTATATTATGGTTGAATATGAGCAACTTTTAAAAAACAGTTCTTCATCTTTGACAATTGAAACGGTTTCTATAGAAGAAGCTTCTTCGTACGCTTGTGATGATGCTTTCGCAACTTTGTTATTAACTAAATTTTGGCAAGAAAATTTAGATGAAAAAGAACTGGATTTATTATATAACATAGAAACTCCGCTTTGCCTTGTTTTGGCGCAAATGGAAGAAAATGGCGCAAGCATTGATGTTAATTATTTGAAAGTTATTGAAGACGAAATAAATGCTAAATTAGAAGTAGTTGAAAATAAGATTTATGAAGAAATAGGTGAAAAATTTAATATAAATTCTCCAAAACAAGTTGGTGATATGCTTTTTGGTAAATTAAATCTTAAAGCAAAAGGAATGAAGTCGAAAACAGGATTTTCAACAAGTGCGAAAGTGTTGGAAACTTTAGCGGAAGAACACCAAGTTGCAAGAGATATTTTAGAACAAAGACATCTTGCAAAATTGAAAAATACTTATGTAGAAACACTTCCCGAGTTAATTAGTCCTTATGACGGCAGAATACATGCAGGTTTTAATCAAACGACCACTACGACGGGAAGATTATCATCTTCTAATCCGAATTTACAGAATATTCCTGTAAAAACAGAATTAGGGAATAGAATAAGGGGTGCATTTGTTGCCGAAAATAAAGAAAATAAGATTATTTCCGCAGATTATTCGCAAATAGAATTGAGAATATTGGCACATATTTCACGTGATGATAATTTAATTGAAGCATTTTGTAATGATGAAGATGTGCATAGTGCTACTGCCGCTAAAATATTTGATGTTCCGATTGAACAAGTTACAAAAGAAATGCGTTCTAAGGCAAAAGCGGTTAATTTCGGAATTGTGTACGGGCAATCAAGATATGGGTTGGCGTCTTCTTTGGGAATTTCACCTTTGGAAGCACAAGATTTTATTGACAGATATTTTATGACCTATCCTGATGTTAAAAAATATATGGAAGATACGAAGAATTTTGCTTATGCTCACGGTTATGTCGAAACATTGTACGGAAGAAAAAGATATTTAAGTTCCGGATTATTAAGTACAAACAGTAAAATTCAAGAAGCGGCAATTCGTGCTGCAATTAATGCTCCAATTCAAGGCAGTGCCGCTGATATTATGAAGCTTGCCATGGTTAATATTCAAAACGAATTTATAAAAAATAACATCAAATCAAAAATTATCATAC
>CAZGRH010000132.1:0-3464 GCA_964527005.1 uncultured Muribaculaceae bacterium
TTCATCTCCGCCTGCAGAACCTCTGATTTCAAGCATAATATCTTTATCATCCATTGGGTCACGAGGTAACAAAAGAACTTTCATTCTTTCTTTTAATTCTTCCGTTTTCGCTTCATTTTCAGAAATTTCGCCACGAAGAAATTCTTTCATCGTTTCATCAGATTCGTTTTTTATTAATTCTTCGGCATCCGAAATTGCTTGTTGAGCTTCTTTCCAAGAATGATAAACTTCTACCGTTTCTTCCATTGCTTTTCTTTGCTTTGAAAGAGTCTTAAATCTATTATAGTCCTGAATAACTTCAGGATCTGACAAAATTTGTCCCAATTCGGTATATTTCGCTTCTATTTGTAATATTTTATCTAACATGTCTTTCATAATTTTTATCCCTTAATCGGCATTCTGCCGCATGATTTATCTTCATCACAAAAGCCCCGACGTTCACATTTGGGAACTAAATATTCTTTTAACCAAGGCTCTTCTTTTATAAGTTCATCACACATTCTTTTTACTAAAATTCTGATTTCTTTTTGCGCCCTTGTACATAATCTTAAATTTGCAAGATAAATCATTTCTCTTAAATTCAAACTGGCAACCATAGACGTAGAAGTAGCATTAGGTAATACCGCTCTTGCATCTTCCGCAGGAATACCTGCTTGAGTCAGTTCTATGTAAAAATCCGAGATTTTATTCATAAATTCCTCAAATTTCCCTTTTAATTCCGGATTTTTTTCAATTGTATCGGGAATTAAATAATCAAATTGACCTTTTTCTTTAACATATCTTTGAGATTTTTGCGAAAAAGACATGTGTCTGTGCCTTACAAGTTGATGTGAGCATGCTCTTGAAATATTATTTATTGCAAAACTAATTTGTATATGTTCTATCGTACTGTAATGACCTGAAGAAATAACTCTTGAAATTAATTTCAACATTTTTTCTTCATCTTGAGCATTTTCGCAATCGTATATATTAAGCGGAGAATCTGCACTGTAACAAGTTCTGCAAGCAGTATAAATTGTCTTTAGCATATTCTCGGGTTTTGAAATTAATCTGACTTGAGCATATTTATCTTCGTTCATTACAACCTCCCAATATATACAAAAGCCCACTAACAAGCGGGCAAAAAAGTACCTTTATTAAAATAATAAAGGTACATGAATAAGCTATTTTTGTTGATAACGTTTTTTGAATTTTTCGATACGACCTTCTGTATCAACAATTTTTTGATTTCCAGTATAGAACGGATGACAATTATTACAAATTTCAACCGTAAGATCTTCAACTACGGAACCTGTTTCAATCTCGTTTCCGCAAACACATTTAATAACTGTTTTTTTGTAATCAGGATGTATGTCTTTTTTCATTTTATTCACCTCTACTAATTTAATCTGTTTCAATAACAAAATTATATAACTTCAAAATTTTATATCAAGTATTGAGTTTCTTTTATGTTAAAATGTAACAAATTAGTTCAAAATAAATTAAATGAATTTTAACAAAAATGTATAAACTTTGTAAAATCATGGTATTATATAATTATAGACAATGTCTTTTAAGAAAAAAGAGGAATTAAATGAAAAAATCATTTACATTATCGGAAGCACTAATCACATTGGCAATAATAGGGGTATTAGCAGCAATTTTAATTCCTGTTGCTGACAGTGCAAGACCTGATAAAGATCAACTGGCATATAAAAAGGCGTTATACAGTATACAAGGCGCAATGGCAAATGCAATGGAATCGCAAGTATATACATTGGCAAGCAATACGGAAGCATACTGGAAAGCTGATGAAGTACCCGCAGACGGCTTTTGCACGTCTATGGCGGATGCATTAAATACAACAGGCTCCGTAAATTGCTCAATAACTTCTTCTTATGACAATCCCAATTTCATTACAACAGACGGTACAAGATATTGGGGCTTAGAGGGAAAATTTCCGGCAGGTGTAAATTCTCGTACAATTTATGTTGACCGTAAACTTTCTCAATCTGATTTAAACAATTTAAAAAACAGAAGAGGAAGAGCGGGTAACGGTGTTGATTATTCAGGATTGCGGATTAATATTCGTTATGACGGAAAAGTCGGTACTATGGGAGATGAAGCATTCGATTTTGAAAATGAATTATTGCAAGATACTGGAATCAGACGAGAACACAAATTCAAATAACAACAAACAAAAAACTCTCTTAACAGAGAGTTTTTTATTGATAAATATTGTAATCCATGGTAAAAAGAGATTGTACGATTTAGGAGAAAATTATGAGTGAAAAATTACAAGCACAAATTGGTATAATCGGCGGAAGCGGATTTTATAGTTTTTTTGAAGAATTCGGCAGCAAATATGAAGAAATTGCAGTTGATACACCGTACGGAAAACCGTCAGATTTAATAACCGTAGGCGAACTTTTTGGTAAAAAAGTTGCATTTATTCCACGTCACGGAAGAGATCATCGTTTTCTTCCTCATACCGTAAATTATAGAGCAAATGTTTGGGCTTTAAAATCTTTAGGTGTTACAAGAGTTATATCTCCTTGTGCGGCAGGCAGCTTGCAAAAACACGTAAAACCGGGAGATTTTGTAGTTTGTGATCAATTTGTTGATTGGACAGACGGAAGAAAAAATACCTTTATTGAAGGTCCCGAATGTATTCACCCGAGTGCTGCTGAGCCTTATTGTCCCGAATTAAGAGAATTAGCAATTTCTCAAGCAAAAAAATTAGGCATAACCGTACACGAAACCGGTACAATTGTTATCATTAACGGTCCGAGATTTTCTACAAAAGCGGAATCAAAATTCTTCACAAATCAAGGTTGGGAAGTAATTAATATGAGCCAATATCCCGAAGTACATCTTGTAAGAGAATTGGATATGTGTCCGGTTACTATTGCTTTAATTACTGATTATGATGCTGGTTTGGTCGGTGATGTTCCGCCTGTTACTCATCAAGAAGTTATTCAAGTATTTAAATCAAATATCAGCAAGTTAAAAGGTTTACTTTTAGGAATAATAGAAAACATGCCAACTGAAAGAAATCATTGCGAATGTTATAATACAACGCATACTTCATAGAGGAAAAAACATGTTTTCTTATTTAATTGCAATAGCTTTCAGAATTATATATTTAGTAATTTTATTTGTTGTAATTTTGAGTTGGATTCCGATTTTTGATGTAAGAAAAGAACCGATTGCGACTCTTGTGAAAATCTATAATGCGATAATGGCGCCATTTAAAGCGATTATTCCGCCAATCGGAATGATAGATATTTCTCCTTTAATAGCTTTCATTGTTTTACAAATTTTAGAACAAATGATATTAAGAATATTAATTCCGTTAGGCTTATAAATCTTTTAAATTAAAATAAATCCCTAAGACCGAATAAAATGGTTTAGGGGTTTATTTTTGAAAAAAATTTTGTATAAATTAAACCTGAACGGGAACAAATGTTTCAACATATTTAACG
>CAZGRH010000133.1:0-3427 GCA_964527005.1 uncultured Muribaculaceae bacterium
GGAAAAAATATATAAAAGAAGAAAGCTTAAACATAATGTTTAGTGCATATTTTGGGGCATTAATTATTATAATTCCGTTTGTTACGGTTTATACTAATTTTTCTCTAATCAATTTATCATTAAATCAGATATTCGCATTACTTTATTTGGGAATAATTCCGACAGGAATTGGATTTTGGCTATGGAATAAAGGTGCAAAACAAGTAAAATATCCTATTTTATCGATAATGAATAACTTTAAAATTCCATTGGGAGTTTTCTTTTCAATTTTTCTTTTTAAAGAAAAAATTTGTACAGAAAATTTTATCATAGGTTCAATTATTATAATCTTATCTATGCTAATTTTACATTTTAAACTTGAAAGCAAAAAATAATCATACAAAAAAAGGCATTTAACCTTTCTTTTTAAATCAAGAAAAATTAATGCCTTTTCTGTTTTTCTATTTATATCAGTCACTATAAAGTTGCTAAATATTCATTTATTGCTTTAGCTGCTCTTTTTCCTGCGCCCATTGCATTAATAGCAGTAGACGGTCCGGTCGGTGCAACGTCACCACCTGCGAACACACCATTTATTGATGTTTCTCCCGTTTCTGCATTAATAATAATATAGCCTTTAGGGTTTGTTTCTAAATTCATGTTATCATTCAACATTGAAGACTGAATTGTCGGATTTGGTCCCGTTCCTAAAGCAACAATAACCGTATCCACATCTAAATCAATAGTTTTACCAGTTGATACAGGTTTTCTTCTGCCTGATTCATCAGGTTCACCCAATTCCATAACTTCAAATCGCATACCGTTTACATAACCGTCTTTATTGAAAATTTCTTGAGGTGCAAGTAAAAATTTAAACACAACACCTTCTTCTTTTGCGTGACGAATTTCTTCAAGACGAGCCGGCAATTCTGCTTCAGTTCTGCGATACACAATATAAACTTCTTTAAAACCGACTCTTACCGCAACTCTGGCTGCATCCATCGCTACATTTCCGCCGCCTATAACCGCAACTTTTTCACCTACACGAATAGGTGTTGCCGTATCTTCCAAATTTGCATTCATCAAATTTACTCTTGTTAAAAATTCATTTGCGCTGAAAACGCCGTTTAAGTTTTCTCCCGAAATTCCCATCATTTTAGGAAGTCCTGCACCCGAACCGATAACAATTGCATTAAATCCGTCTTCTTGTAATTGTTTTACCGTAATAGATTTTCCGACAACTACATTTGTATAAAATTTAACGCCCATAGATTTTAAATTAGAAATTTCTTTATCTAAAAATGTTCTCGGCAATCTAAAAGGAGGAATACCGTATCTTAAAACACCGCCAAGCTTATGAAGTGCTTCAAAAACCACAACTTCATGCCCTGCTTTTCTTAAATCAGCGGCTGCCGTAATGCCTGCACATCCTGAACCTACTATTGCAACTTTTTTGCCGGAAGCTTTGATTTCTCCGACATTTAAATTTGTTGCATCACCGACATATCTTTCCAACGCACCGATAGCAACAGGCGCACCTTTAATTCCGAGTACACATTTGCCCTCACATTGACGTTCTTGCGGACAAACTCTTCCGCATACGGACGGTAACAAACTGGATTCTCTGATAATTTCTCCCGCTTTATTTATATTACCCTCTTTTACCTCATGAATAAACGACGGAATATTAATATTTACCGGACATCCTTGTACGCATCTCGGATTTTTACAATTTAAACAACGGGAAGCTTCTAATTTAGCTTGTTCATCCGTTAAATTAGACTCAACTGCGTCAAAATTAGTACGTCTTACATTTGGGTCTTGTTCGTGTTGTCTTTGTCTGTCTGTCATTTTTTTCCCTTTTCTTACTAAAATTATTATACTATAATTAAAAAAAAGAAAAGGAAATTTTATGAAAATTAATGAGAATTATTTAAATTTAGCAGATAGTTATTTGTTTTCAACAATTGCAAAGAAAGTTGCACTATATCAGGAAAAAAATCCAAATTCAAAATTGATAAGATTAGGGATAGGTGATGTAACACTTCCGTTAGCCCCGACAGTTGTAAATGCCATAAAAAAAGCTGCCGATGAAATGGGGAAACAAGAAACATTTAAAGGTTACGGACCCGAACAAGGTTATGCTTTTTTAAGAGAGTCTATAAAAAAATATTACGAAAGAAAACACGTTAATTTAGACATAAACGAAATTTTCATTTCTGACGGTGCAAAAAGCGACTTAGGCAATATATTGGATTTATTTGATAAAGACAATACCGTATTAGTTCCTGACCCTGTTTACCCTGTTTATGTTGATACAAATATTATGGCGGGGCGAAATATTGTTTTTATAAATGCAACTGAAGATAACGGATTTTTACCATTGCCCGATGAGTCTGTTAAATGTGATATAATTTACATTTGTTCTCCAAACAATCCGACAGGTGCAGTTTATACAAAATCAGACTTAAAAAAATGGGTTGATTATGCATTAAAAAATAATGCCGTAATTTTATTTGATGCTGCTTATGAATGTTTTATTAAATCGGAAGAATTGCCAAACAGTATTTATGAAATCGACGGTGCAAAAGAATGTGCAATTGAATTTTGTTCTTTTTCAAAAACCGCAGGATTTACAGGAACAAGATGCGGTTATACGGTCGTTCCAAAAACTCTTGTTCGAGGCGATGTTATGTTAAATAAATTATGGGTCAGACGCCAAACAACAAAATTTAACGGAGTTCCTTATATTGTACAAAAAGGCGCTGAAGCAATATTTACCGAAGAAGGACAAAAACAAATTAAAGAAAACATTGCTTATTACAGTGAAAATGCAAAAATTATTGCCGATACAATGGATAAAAAAGGCATTTGGTACACAGGCGGAAAACACTCTCCGTATATATGGTTAAAATGTCCAAACAATATGACTTCATGGGATTTCTTTGATTATCTTTTAAATAATATTGCAGTTGTCGGAACTCCGGGAGCAGGATTTGGCAAAAACGGAGAAGGATATTTTAGACTTACTTCTTTCGGCGACAAAACCAAAACAATTGAAGCAATGGAAAGATTTTCAAAATTATTTTAATATTTTTCAAATAAATATTTATAAAAAAGAAGATGAAAGTAAATCTTTCATCTTCTTTTATTTCCCGCCAAGTGCTTTAGCAACCGCACTTGTTATAGTCCTTTTTACATTTTCTCGTTGATACCAATCGTAAATAGTCCTCTCTAAGCCATAAATACTTCCTTTTTGCTTCACGCAATCATAAGCGTTAAAGTGCGCCTCACACATACCGATTGAAACAACAAAACACGGATTGTTTTTTTCTGCCAAGCTAATACTAATTTTTAATGCTTTAACTTTTTTTATCCCGCCATTAACTTTGTTATCTATATCTCTCATTGATGAAAGTATTGAAACCAAAGACTGTTCTATTTCGTT
>CAZGRH010000134.1:0-3422 GCA_964527005.1 uncultured Muribaculaceae bacterium
CGGTAGAAACAATTTTAATTAATGAAAAAGTAATAAACAAAATTTTACCGTCATTAATAAATCGGCTGGAGAATGATAATGTTAAAATAGTTGCTGATGATATAATTTCCAATATGTTTAAAAATGTTTCTTTGGCTACCGAAAACGATTGGAAAACGGAATATAGCGATAAAAAAGTTTCTATTAAAACCGTTTTGTCTTTAGAAGAAGCAATTAACCACATTAATAAATATGGTTCAGGTCATACGGACTGTATTATTACCGAAAACTCACAAAATGCCGAAAAATTTATGACATTTGTTGATTCTGCAGGTGTATATCAAAATATTTCCACCAGATTTGCAGACGGTTTTCGATACGGTTTTGGCGCTGAAGTCGGTATTTCTACGAACAAGACACATGCGAGAGGTCCTGTAGGGCTAGAGGGTTTAACCATTTATAAATATAAACTTTTCGGGAACGGTGATATTGTATCTGATTTTGTATCAGGTAAAAGAAAATTTTTTAAATAATAAGGATAAAGTCTTATTTAAAAAATAAGACTTTTGTTTATTTGATGTTCGCATGTTGCAAACAATAGTTTGTAAGAGTATAAAATATGTAAAAAATTTTTTTTGCTACTTTGTAACAATATTTTTAATTAAATTTTCAATATCCTCTGTAATATCTGTTTTATATTTTATATTTTCGGATATATACTTAGAAAATTTAGCTTTTTTAAATTCGCCCAAGTTTCTAATTTTATAAAAATTTTCAATATTGTTACACATTTTTTCATCATTTTTTAATTCTTGAAGCAATATAGGTGTAGCCGGTTCATATTGATTATTTAAAGTACGTTTTATAAGATTTAAAGATAAAATATCTTCAAATTCGCCTTTTTGTAACATAATAATTTTATCTTTTTTAATAATATTATTTTTTAGCAACTCACAAATTTCTGTCGCATCACTGTCAAAAAGAAGAACAACAGGAATTTTAAGTTCATCTTTTAATTTCGAATATAATGTCGGACTTTTACTTTTTCCGCCTGCCCCCATAACAAATATACCTTGTTTGTCGAAATTATACCCCAATTTGTCGGCAAAAACAGGAATTAATGTTTCTTCCGTAATGCCCTCTACTATCAATAATTTTCTAATCGGAAATTTTAAACCGAATTTTCTTGAAGTTTCAAAAATTTCACTATTATTTTTTAATTTATATGTATTTAATAAATACTTTAAATTTATAGGAATGTTTTCAGTATTAAGGCTTAAAAGTATCGGTTCAATATTTAATTTCGCATTAATAAAAGCTTTTGTTCTTTTATCACTTATGAAAAAAACAGAATCAGCAAGTAAATACAATGCCGAATTTGTTTCGATTTTTTTTTGATTAACTTGATATAAATTAGCAACAGATGTATTCCAAATCATTTCAACCAATCGAACAATAGTTTTTTCATCCGTGTTTTCCAATTCTTCAACAGAATATTTCGGAGAAATCAATTTTGTTGATAATATAGATAAAAATACACGATTATAAGATTCATAAGGAAGTTTAAATCTTGATAGCCTGTCAAGACTAATTACAAGCTCTTCATGATTTAAATGCTTAAATTTGATTGTATTCGTAGAAATAAAACTCAAAAACTCTCCAAAACCGATAAACTACGATACAATTATATCACGTTAGTTAAAATAATAACAAAGAAAACAAAATAAAACTATTATAAAGAAAATTATTAAAAACGTGATTAACTTTCAAAATTTTATTATATTTTTTATTTATTACAATTTGTTAACAAATTATAAAAAAAAGACAATTCTTTAAATGAAAAATTTTTTATATAAATGTGGTTAGTAAATAACAAATTTTTACAGGTGGAGGTTGTTTATGGCATCAATTAATTTTGATAGTGCAACGAATGGTTTAGCTTACGGTAGCACAACCGGATATGGCACTAATTATTACAATACATCAACAAATTTATTCAATACTAAATCTCTTGCAGGTTTAAATGAATATAACCAAACAATTAAAGGTTATAACATATCAAACCAAGCAAATGATTTGGCGGTTGAAACCGAAATTCAAAATATTTGTTCTTACATAGCAAACGGTAAAGAAGACAATGCACTTGATGCTTATGAAGAATTATTAAATGAAATGTCAACTTATTCTATATATGCTACTTTAATTGATTCGGAAACAGGTGATGATACAAAATTAAGATCTTATTTAAGAAGCAAATTTGAAGACGAATTAGGTAGTGATTTAGAAGATTATATCAGAGATAATACAAGAAATTCAGTAGAAGTTGAAAAACAAAAATGTTACAGAGGTGAATTTTGTGATTCAACAACAACCGAAGATTTATTAAAAGCAATATGTAATGTTCAAGAAGATGAAGGACATTTATCGGAAGTCGCAAAAAGCTGGCATGAGTTCTGGGGCGGTATTGCAAAAACTTGGAATTCATTATTCGGAGATGGCAAAAAACACTAATCGAAACAATAAAACAACAAAACAACAAAACGGCGAGAATTACTCGCCGTTTTTCAGTTTATCAAGTTCATCTCGCAAATCTTGAACTTCATATTTTAAACGATTTAATTTACATGTAACAGGGTCAGGAATTCTGTTATGCATTAATTGACCTTGTATTAATAATTTTTGTTTTACAATTCTTCCCGGAATTCCGACTACTGTTGAATTTTCGGGGACATTGTCAACGACTACACTGCCTGCACCGATTCTTGAATTTGAACCTATTTCAATATTTCCTAAAATTTTTGCACCTGAGCCGACAACAATATTGTTTCCGAGTGTAGGGTGCCTTTTTCCGTGTTCATTACCAGTACCGCCCAAAGTAACACCTTGGTATAATAATACATCATCTCCGATTATTGTTGTTGCGCCTATTACAACTCCCATTCCGTGGTCTATAAAAAATCTCCTGCCGATTCTGGCAGCCGGATGAATTTCAATTCCCGTAAAAAATCGTGAAATTGTTGAAATTATTCTGGGAATTAAAGGAATTTTCCAATAATTTAATTTATGTGCAATTCTATGCAAAATTAATGCATGCAATCCTGAATAACAAAAAATAACTTCCAATAAATTTTCTGCTGCAGGGTCTTTGTCATAAATTGTTTGAATATCTTCTTTTATTTGTTCAATTACTTTTTTTATTAATCTCATTTTTAACCCAATATTAATACCTTTACAAAATATAAATTAAAATATAAAGAAAAACAATTGAAGTTTTACTTAATCTTAATAAACTAAATAAATTTTGTATAAAAGCATAAAAAAATCCGGTTTTTTGAACCGGATTTTTAACGGTAAAATTTTATTATACTAATCTAACGTTAGTAGCAGCACCTTTTTTAGACATTTCAACTTTGCCTTCTCTTGCTAACCAGCCTAAGCCTAAT
>CAZGRH010000135.1:0-3413 GCA_964527005.1 uncultured Muribaculaceae bacterium
TTGATACATTAATTATACAATACCACATTTCACCAAATTTGTAAACATGCGGAAAGAAAATTAAGAATAAAAAAAATCGCAATAATTTAAACAAACCCTAAAAAAAGATTTTTTGTCTGATTTTAGGGATTCAGTTGTTCAATTGAATTTTTTATTGCTTATTTTTTGGTATATTTTTCTAAAATTACAAGTCCTCTTTCAGGATGTGAGTTCTTTTTTATTAGTTCCACATTATAGTGTTCATCAAGTAAATCTTTTTTAAATTTATCAATATTATCACGTTCTGATATTGGTGACCATAATGCATAAATTACCGGTTCTTCTTTAATTTTTATTATATGTTGATCTAAATCAACAACTTCCAAAATTTTTGAATACCAATAAGTATAAATTATTTTTTTAGGTTTAAAGTTATATATATGATTATAAACATAAGTATTTAGGAACAAACAATCACCAATAATAATTGGAGTATCTTCAGGTATTTCTCTTAAATCTTTATACATTTCTTTAAATTCAAAACAACTCCAATTAAATTCTTTTTTCGTAAGAATTTCTTTGTATATTGGAAATGTACTTGAATTTATTAAATAAACTAAAGTTAAAATTATGAAAGGAATAGAAACATACCATGTCTTTTTAGATATATAGTCACAAGTTTTAGCAATTAAAACTATAAAAATCGGTAATAAGAACAATACGAGTCTGTTTGCAAACGGATAAATATGTATAGCACCCGCAAATAACATAACAATTACAGGTGTAATTAAAATTGCAAATTGAGATAATTTTTCGTTCTTTTTTATTACACTGACTAAATATGATATAATTCCCGCAAATATTAAAATAAGGATAGAATAAAGAACTGCATCATTCGTTTTATCCCAATATTGTACACGGTCAAATAATAGGTCTGCAAGTTGCGCTAATTCTGCTTTTGTATTTGGAAAAAATCCGTATCCGTATAGCCATTCATTGTTTAAATGTTTTTGTTGTCTGAAACGGGATAAGAAAAAGGCATAATAAAAACCTAATGCAATACAATTTGCACCAAAAACAAATAAAAGATTTCTTAAATTCTTTTTTAAATGTTCTGTTCGTTCGTTTAATTCATTTAGTATTAATAAAAATAAAACAGTCGGTCCTATAAATATAGCGGGGAGCGACAATAAATAAGCCGTACAAAACGAAAAAAACTGAAATATCCATTGTTTTGAAGTGTATTTTGCAATTGAGTTATTATTAATACATTTTGATAAATATATTAAAAACAACATTAAAACTGTAACGTCAATTATGTATGGTTTAACCATAGAAGAAAATCTTACTTGTGACAAGTTAATTGCAAATAAAAACAATGCAACAATGATTGATGATTTTTTGTTTAAAAATTCTTTTGAAAATTTTATAAAGACAAAAAGGTTAATAATTCCAAATAATAATTGAAGAAATCTCATTGATAATTCATTTATTCCTGCAATATTGGCAATAAGTTTTTGCAAAAAACACCATAAAGGTGCTGCAAGTTCCCCTGGATTTTTAAATGAAAACATTACATTTTCAATATTATGTTGTATAAGCGGAAGAATTACATTTGCTTCATCGCCTATAAACGGCGCTTGTTGCAAATAAAAGAATATTTTTAGTGATATAGAAATTAACAAAATGATGCATATTAAAAATATATAAAATTTATTTTTCATTATTTCTCCTTTAATTAATTAAATACAAAGCATAATAAGCGGCAGGTGCCGAAAAAATAAAGGCATCCATTCTATCCAGTATTCCTCCGTACTGAAGAAACAAACTACCGCTATGCTTTAAGCCTAAATCTCTTTTAAATGTTGAAATTGTCAAATCTCCGAATTGTGAAAATATTGATATAATTACACCGAGTTCAATGCATTTAAAAAACGAAAAATCAAGAAAATATTTAAAACTAAGGCATACAATACAACTTGTGATTAAATTTGCAATAGCACCTGCAATTGTCTTATTCGGGCTTATTTCAGGTGCAAGTTTTTTTTGAAAATTCGGACCTGTTTTTGAAGCAATAAAATCACCTGATAAAACAGCTATAAAATAAACCGATATTAAATACCGCGCATTTTGCCGTACAAAATAATCCGCAAGTTTTATCATGTACAATCCGCAAAATATAAGCAAAAATGCGGCTATACTTGCAAGACTCGTTAATATATAAGGTTTTTTGTTTCTTATTATCGTTAAAATAAAACTAAATATTATTCCAAATAGAATAACCGATTCAAACATAGAATTTGAAGTTGTATTTTCCGTAAAAATAAATCCAAAAGCTAAAAGCACTCCTGTTAATTCCGGTAAGACCTGATGAATATAAATATTTTTTTGCTTAAACATTTTTCTATACTCAATCATTGCAATTATTATAAAGAAAACACTTGCAAGAAATAAGGTAAATTTAGAAAAATAAAATGCTGTTAAAATAAATAATAACAAGCAAAAACCTAGTGTATATCTGATAAATTTTGATTTCATAAATCCCCTCATGACAAATTGTATCATAATTAAATATTATTGTATAATTAATTTATGAAAAAAATAATGCTTATATACCCAGCCGGAGAAATATACCAAAGAGGTGAAGACAGGTGCCAAATAAACATAAAAGCATCAGTTTCAAATGCATTGCGTGCTTGCAATGATTTAGGCTATATTTCCGCCATTTTAAAGCAAAAAGGATTTGAAATATTTTTAAAAGATTATCCCGCAGAAAAACTGAGCATTGATGATTTTAAAAATGATTATAATAAATTTAAACCTGATGTCGTTTTTTTAAGCGTAACAAACGGTTCTGTCTTTGAAGATTTAAAATTCGTTCAAAATTTCGCAAAAGATACTGTTGTTATATTAAAGGGTGCTTTATTTTTTAACCCTGAAAACGATTTATTTGAAGAGCTTAATTTAACTGACATTGATTATTTAATCGGTGGCGAAACCGAATTTATCATTTCTGATTTAATGAATGCGCACTTTAATGACAAATCCAAATTAGAAAATATTCAAGGAATTTCATATAAAAAAAATGGCATTTGGGTTACAAATAAAGTAATTTCATTTAATTCGGATTTAGATTCTATTCCTTTTCCCGATAGAAGCTTAATGAAAAATTCATTATATATAAACCCTGCAACAAATAAACCGATGGCGACAATTGCAACTTCAAGAGGATGTCCCGCTTCTTGTATTTATTGTGTATCTCCGGTAATCTCAGGAAGAAATGTTCGTTATCGTAGCGCACAATCTGTATTTGATGAAATAAAACAATGTTACGGTGAATATAAAATTACTGATTTCTTTTTCAAATCTGATACTTTTACAATTAATAAAGCTTGGGTTGCAGAAATTTGTGATTTGATTTTAAATTCGAAATT
>CAZGRH010000136.1:0-3359 GCA_964527005.1 uncultured Muribaculaceae bacterium
TAAATGTAACCGCTAATATTTCATAAGGTGAAGCGCCCTGTTTTATCAGATGTGCTATTCTTGTTGTAAGTACTTTTGTTTTTCCGCACCCTGCACCTGCTAAAACAAGCACGGTTCCTTTTGTTTGCAAAACAGCTTCTTGTTGTTCTCTGTTCAATCCCTCTAATATATTACTCATTTATTATTTATCCCCTCTTATATAATAATAAAATAAATATTTAAAAGACCAACTAATTTAAAACAATCTCCTTAATATTGTAAAGTAGCTTTTATTTTTTTATAAATGTGGTATTATTATAAAGGTACTTAATATAGTTAAATAGGTAAAAACATGTCAGACGAGAATAAAAACGAACAACAAATTATGGTTTCGCTTGATGATTTGGACAAAGTAGCGGAATCTGATGCAAATACTTTAGATGCACTAGCAATGGAACTAGCAACAATTCAACAATCAGCTAAAAAAGTTGCAATTATAGGAAGCAGAAATCTGCCTATTACACATCAACAAATCATTGAAGTTTTATCTTGTGCACTTGTTATGCAAGGTAATACGGTTATTACAAGCGGTGGCTCTTCAGGAACAAATGCTGCTGCAATAAGAGGCGCTATGAAAGCAAATCCGGAAAAATTGAGAGTAATTTTACCGCAAACAATCGGACAACAACCGTCTGACGTACAAGACCAATTAATAGGAGTTCCCAATATTATAGAACACTCTGATCGTTCTATGATGACATTGGCTGATGCAAGTCGTATTTGTAACAGAGAAATTATTGATGAATGTCAACAACTTATTTGTTTCTTGTCTCATACTTCAAGTACTCTTCATAAAGCTATTCAACATGCTGAAGATTCACACAAAGTAGTAACAGCTTTCTATTTGGATTAATAATGAATATCAAAAATAAAAATATATTAAACTATTTACTGTTCGCAATAAATAGTTTAGTTTTTTTTCTTATAGTTTATTGTGTTGTTTGTTTTTCACAACACAATACAATTATAATTGATGATTTATATACGGTTTTTATAGATAAAGAAGTACCGTTGTTCAGACACCTTTTTTTAGATGTTTATCACGGAAGAATTTTAGGTAACCTTTTAACAAAATTTGTCGGATATATTATCCCGACACGGTTTGGAATTCATCCCGTTACGTGGATACAAACAGGCGGAGCAATTATAAAAGGCATTCTTACTGCTATAATTTGCTTTTTACTTGCAAAAGCATTGTTTATATACAAAAAGCCTAATTTTTTGTTGCCGATTGTAAGTTTTATTTTTTACATATTTTATCAAGCGAATTTTGCAAATATGTATCAAAACGTACTATATTCATCGTTTTTTGGATTTACGTTTCCATTCATATTTTATTATCTTTTTTGGTCGTTGTTTGTTAAATATTGCGAAAATCAAGAACTGCAAACAAAATCTAATTTAATAAAATTAATTATTTATGCTTTTTTATTGGCAACATCAACGGAAACTACTTCATTTACTTCAATAGCTTCATTATGTATTTACTTGTTTATTAATAAATTTATAATTAAAAATAATATAATTGCAGGTGCAAAATATATATTCATATCAATGTTTTTAGGATTTGTTACTTATGTTACAAACCCTGGGTTTCTTGCTTGTGCAAGAGGAAAAGGTACTTTTACAGGATTTAAAGAAACTTTTTATAATGCTTTTTTGATGTGGCGAGAATTTTGGCACGGTTATAAATACACATTTCAAACGGATTTTTTGCATTATACGATTATAATAATTGCATTAATTGTTTTGTATTTCTTTTTCGGCGAACCAAACAAACGTAAATTTTTTATAAATACAAGCGTTTCCTTATTGTTGGGCGCACATTTGTTTTTCTTTTCTTTGTTATTTGCAGGACACGGCACTTATCAACATATTGCCTATGTTATACATTTTGATTTAATAATGCAACTAAAAATGATATTTTTATACATTATTTTTTACCAAATAGGAATGTTTCGGTTTAACCGTAAAGTATTTTATTCACTTGCAATATCTCCGATAATTTTGTTGTATTTATTTAATTTTAATACAGTAAATATACATATAAACAAAATTATAAATGTAGGCTTAATGCAATATTCGGAGCCGTATAATTTCATTAGCAAACGAGCATATAAAGGCAGATATTTAGAAGAACGAATAATAGCATATTATGCTTATAATGATAAATTTCCGCCTTTACCGAAATGGAATTCAAATATTCAATCTTGGGGATTTAAAAGATATGTACAAAATTTGTATAATAAAGATTATTCGCATACTGTTACCAGAAAGAATGCTCAATTGGGCGAATTTAAAGACATCTATCAAAAATATTTAAACGCAGGCGGACCGGAAATAAGTAATAGAGAAATCATAGAGTCTGATTTTAATTCTTTGTTGGATAAAGATTTTGTACTTACAGGAAAACATTCTTCAAAGTAATTTTCGTGCAATATCTTTCGCAACGGCTTCTCCCATTGAAAAACAACTCATTTGCGTTCTAAGAGCTGCTTGAGCTTCAAAATCGGCACTTATAATTCTTCCTGCTGCGTATAATTTATCATTTTCGGCACATATTAAGCAGTCAACGGGAACGTAATACGTTTTTTTTATTTGTTCAAGCATATCATGATTTTTTTTGTTTGAATGAATATCAATAGGGTAATCACAAGCAAATGCAATATTTGTAAAAGATTTCGCCGTTAAAATATCCTCTTTTTTATAGGTATATTTTCCTAATATTCTTTGTGACTCTCTAATACCTAAGGTATCGGAAATATGTGAAATATAAGAGTTTTCAAACCCTTTTAAATAACGTTTGCAAAAATTGTACAATCTATAAATTCGTTCTCTGCCTTGTTGCAGTGCTTTTGAGTATACAAAAGGGTCTTTAAGACTTTCATTGTCGTTTAAAATTATTCTTGGAGCATTAAATGCGACTGAATTTGGTGCTGACGGCACTGAAAAAATCTGAAAATATGCACAATCATCTTGTTTTAAAACACCATCATTCACCGCTTGCTTGAAAATTGGTGTCAATGCCCAGTTTTTAGTACTATCACAAGTACAAGCGGTTGAAAATAAAATGTTACCGTTAATTGTGTATGAAGTTGTTACGTCACGATTATCATCCAACTTTAAAATCCAATCGCTAAATGACTGTGGGTTAACTCCGGACAAAATAAATCTTAATGTAGCAGCTTGGCTTGTTTTGCTTTTTTCTTGAAATTTATAATTTAAAAGTTTAAAAATTTTCCCCTCTGCTGTTGAATCCACAATATAATTCGATACGATATGTAATGATAATATTTTGTGATTTAAATTTATATCAAAGC
>CAZGRH010000137.1:0-3294 GCA_964527005.1 uncultured Muribaculaceae bacterium
TCAGCTAATGCTGCTACTCTTCCGTGGTATAAGAAACCGCCACGGTCAAATACAACATCTTTAACACCTGCATTTAATGCCTTCTTTGCAATTGCTTCACCAACCGCTTTTGCAGATTCTATGTTTCCGCCGTGAGCTAATTCTTTCTTCAAATCTTTATCTATTGAAGAAGCGGATACAATAGTAACACCCTTTACATCATCAATAATTTGAGCATAAATGTGTTTTGTACTTCTGTAAACAGCCAAACGTGGAGCTTCCGTAGTACCTGACAATTTAGCTCTTAATCTTCCGTGACGTTTTTGAGTTGCTGCTTTTCTGTTTATGTTTTTAATCATTTTTCTTTCCTTTCACCCGAACCTTCTTGCCTTTTACAAGGGTTCATGCGGGCAATCTTATACTTTTACTGCGTTAACATTAATATTATATCTTCAAATTTTTACAACACTTAAATATTATTATTAAATTTTACAAATCGTAAAAACAAATAAAATTATAAGTGTTAAAAGTGACCGCCGTTAAGCGGTCAACTTATAAAAATTTCTATTTCTTACCTGTTTTACCGGCTTTTCTTCTGATATATTCGCCTGCGTATTTAATACCTTTGCCTTTATACACTTCAGGAGGTCTTTTGCTTCTGATTGTAGCGGCAATATCACCGACAGCCTGTTTATTTGCACCGGAAATCGTGATTTTCGTATTTGCTTCAACTGCAATTTTTATTCCTTCGGGTGCTTCAATATTAACAGGGTGTGAATAACCCAATGCCAAGTTTAATGTATTTCCTTGCATTGCTGCACGATAACCTACACCGACGATTTCTAATTTTTTAGTAAATCCGGTTTTAACACCATTAATTGCATTTGCAACCAATGTTCTTGATAAACCGTGCAATGAACGGGATTTTCTATCATCATTCAGTCTTGTTACAACAACGGTATTATCAACTTTTTCAACTTTAACTTCAGGACGGAGTTCAACGCTTTCTGTGCCCAAAGGACCTTTTGCCGTTACAACCTGTCCATTTATTGTTACCTCAACACCTTCCGGTATTATAACGGGTAATTTACCAATACGTGACATTTTTTATCTCCAATTTTTAATTATTTACTACTTTATTTATTACCAAACATAACAAAGAATTTCGCCGCCGACATTTTCTTTTCTTGCTTTTCTGTCGGTCAACAAACCTTTGCTTGTTGATACAATAGCTATTCCCATACCGCCCAATACCTGAGGCATATTTTTAGCTTTGCAATAGCTTCTTAAACCCGGTCTTGAAACTCTTTTCAAGTTTGATATAACAGGTCTTGATTTTTCGTCGTATTTTAATGTTATTTTTAAAGTTTTGAAATTACTGCCTTCTTTTTCGTTTACAACGTAATTTTCAACATATCCTTCCGACTTTAATAATTTTGCAAGTTCAACTTTTAATTTTGAACTCGGGATTTCAACTTCACTTAAAGATACCATATTGGCATTTCTGATTCTTGTCAGCATATCTGCTATCGGATCTGTATTCATTTTATTTTCCTTTACTTTTATGACATTTAGTCAACTACTTACTAAAATTTATCTAGCAGTATAGAAAAGCTGTGTGAGTTTAATTTTAAATTTAAGACATTTTACGCTTTTTGTTTAAATTTTAATATAATATCTAAACTTTTTGCATAAAGCGTAATATATTGCCTTAAATTAATTACCAACTTGCTTTAACTACACCGGGCAATAAACCTTGATGAGCCATCTTTCTGAGGCAAATTCTGCAAATTCCGAAATCTCTGTGGAAACCGTGAGGTCTTCCGCATATTGAACATCTGTTGTGCAATCTTACTTTCGGATATTTTCCTTTTGCAGCTAATGCTTCTCTTCTTTGCTCTTTGTTTATCATTGCTTTCTTAGCCACGATTTACTCCTTCATTACTTTTTAAATGGCATTCCAAGTGCTCTTAACAAAGCTCTTGCTTCTTCATCAGTATTCGCTGTTGTGATTATCGAAATATTCATACCATGAACAGCATCCAATTCATCATAAGAAATTTCGGGGAACAATGATTGTTCTTTTAATCCCAACGTATAATTTCCTCTTCCGTCAAAACTCTTTGTGCTTACACCTCTGAAGTCACGAATTCTCGGTAAAACAACGCAAATTAATTTTTGAAGAAAATCATACATTCTTTCGCCTCTGAGAGTAACCATTGCACCAACGGGCATTCCTTCTCTCAATTTGAAAGCAGCAATTGATTTTTTTGCTTTTGTTGACAATGCTTTCTGTCCTGCAATTTTTGTCAACTGTTTTACGATTGTTTCCGCTAATTTTGAGTTATGACAAGCTTCACCGACACCCATATTCAACACGATTTTATTCAATTTCGGGATTTGGTGAATATTCTCATACTTAAATTCTTCTTGAAGAACTTTTACAACTTCTTCTTTGTATTTGTCTTTAAGATTTTTTGTTACTACTGTCATTTTTCTTTCCTTCCGTAGAATGTATCTTCCTGTCAAGATACCCATACTTCATTTATCATTTTTTATAATAATTGTATTACAAATACAATTATTATAAAATAATTAATCTAATTTTTCTCCGCATTTTTTACAAATACGAACTTTTTTGTTGTCAACAACATCATATTTAATTCTTGTAGCTTTTTCACAAGAAGGGCAATATAACATCACTTTTGAAGAATCCATTGCAGCTTCAACTTTTATCAAACCGCCTTGGTTTCCGCCTTGAGCTTTTTGTGCTTTTGTTACAACATTTACGCCTTCAACGACGACTTTATTTTCCGATGTTATTACTTCTTTTACGGAACTTACTTTTCCTTTGTCTTTTCCGGATGTAACAACAACTTTGTCACCGCTTTTTACATGTATATTATGTTTTTCAACCGGTTTTCTGGTTCTTCTCATCTCGACTCTCCTATATTACTTCCGGAGCAAGAGAAATAATTTTCATAAAGTTCTTATCTCTAAGCTCTCTGGCAACCGGTCCGAATACACGAGTACCTTTCGGATTGCCATCTTTATTAATAATAACTGCTGCGTTTTCGTCAAATCTGATTACACTGCCGTCAGCTCTTTTTATATCAGCCTTTGTTCTTACAACAACTGCTTTTACAACATCAGATTTTTTTACAGCCATATTAGGTGTAGCATCTTTTACCGTAGCTACAATAACATCACCTACATGTGCAAATTTTTTATTTGATGAACCCATTACACGGATACACAATAATTCTTTAGCACCTGTATTGTCTGCTACTTGTAATCTTGTCTCTTGCTGTATCA
>CAZGRH010000138.1:0-3241 GCA_964527005.1 uncultured Muribaculaceae bacterium
GGTAAAGTATTTACCGAAAAAAAATAAATTATTACAAATTTGGGAGGAAATGACCCAAGATTTAGCCAATTTTCAAATGATACAAATGTTTCTTCTTTAATTTGTGTACCGTTAATCGCAAAAGGTGAATGTATAGGTATTATAAACATTACAAACAAAAAAAACGGCAAATTATTTAATAAAAAAGATTTGGAATTTGTTGAAGCTTTAGCTAATCAAGCAGCTATTGCGGTTGATAATGCCCAATTATACGAACTTGCAACTAAAGACGGTTTAACAAAACTGTATATTCACAGACATTTTTATTATTTACTTGAAAGTGAAATTAAACGAGTTCAAAGATACCACCACGTATTATCTCTTCTTATGATGGATATTGACGGTTTTAAACAAGTAAATGATACTTATGGTCACTTAGTCGGCGATATGGTTTTAAAAGAAATCGCAACAACCATTCAAAAAACAATCAGACACGTTGATATTCCCGCAAGATACGGAGGCGAAGAATTCGCAATTATTTTACCCGAAACACAAGCAACTAATGCCCTTATTATTGCGGAAAGATTAAGACAAAAAATTTCTGAAATTAAAGTTAAAGTGGATGAAACTACTTTTGTTTCACCAACGGTAAGTATTGGTGTTGCAGAATATCCAAATGCCGCAGACAACATTAAAGATATTATAGATATGGCTGACAAAGCTATGTATCTTTCTAAAGAAAACGGCAAAAATTGTATTCACATGTATTTCGATAATAATTTTACAAAATTTAAACCAAACACTTAACTTTGTAAAAAAAAATAAATATTTATAAAGATTGTTTTATATAAATACTATAATTGCAATATAATTGTATATATAGTTATTTAAAGGTAATAAAATTGAAAATAGCAATATATCCGGGGAGTTTTGATCCCATAACAAAAGGTCATTTGGATGTTCTTAAAAGAGCAGCCGATATTTTTGATAAAGTTATTATTGTTGTTTCGGTCAATGTCCACAAAGAAAGCTTTTTACCTTTAAAAGATAAACTGGATTTAATAAAAGAGTCTTGCAAAGACATTCCAAATATAGAAGTTGACAGTTTTAACGGACTAACTATTGAATACGCAAAAAAAAGAAATGCAAACGTCATTATAAGAGGACTTAGAGCCGTATCTGATTTTGAATACGAAATGCAATTATCGCAAGCAAATAGCGCCTTATGTAATGAAATTCATACAGTATTCCTAATTACAAAACCAAAATATAATTTTATTTCATCGGGAACTGTTAAAGAAATAGCATTAATGAACGGAGATGTAACAAAATTTGTTCCTGAACCGGTTGCAAAATATTTACAAAAAAACATACAGAAAGGTTAATACCATGGCAGAATTGAGAGTAAGTCATTTAATCGATGAAGCAGACGAAATGCTTGATAATAAATTTCATATTGGAAGTTATTGTCTTTTTATGAATACAGACGAAGTTCAAAATATATTAGGAAAAATAAAAGCAATTTTACCCGAAGAAATTAAAACGGCGGAAATGATTTTAAAAAGAAGAGATGATATATATTTAGAAGCACAATCAAGAGCAGACAGAATTATATCGGATGCTCAAAATACTGCGGCGAATATTTTAAGTGAATCCGAATTAATCAGAGCTGTAAGAGAAAAAGCTGCCAAAATTCAAGAACAAGTTAAAGAAAATTGCGAAGAAATGAAAAATAAAGCAATAGAAGAAGCTGAAACCGTCAGAAAAAATGCTTATCAAGAAGCTTTAAATACAAGAGAAGGCGCCCAAGCATACGCTGAACAAGTTTTATCAAATCTTGATAAAGATATTGAACAAATACACAGAATTGTAAGAAACGGTCAAGCTTATATTGCTCAACAAAAAGCAAAAAATAACAATATTGTTCCTCAACAAGAAGAAAAAAAAGCATTTGTTGAACAATAATATTAAAATAAAACTAAAAAGGATTAAGTTTGAGTACTAAATTAATGAAACAGGAAAATGATAAATTAAAACTTCTGCCTCAAAGTATTGAAGCAGAAGAAGCCATACTTGGTGCAATTCTTGTAAATCCTGCTTCATTAGGAAGAATTGTCGAATCATTAAAATCCGAAAGTTTTTACAAACCTGCTCATAGAATTATTTATGAAGCAGTTTTAGATTTATTCAGAAAAAATGAACCCATCGACATTGTCACGGTATCAGAACATTTAAGAAATAAAGAAGAACTTGAAAACGCAGGCGGCAGAGCTTATATAAATGATTTAGCTTTAAATGTGGTAACTACCGCTAATATTGAATATTATGCAAAAATAGTTCAAGAAAAAGAAATTAAAAGAGCCTTAATAAATGCAGGGTCTGAAATAGTTTCAATGTCTTATGAAAGCGAAGATACCGATAATGTTTTAGATAGCGCTCAAAAATTAATTTTTAACATTGCCTCAAAAAAAGATACTTCCGATTTAGTTCCTATTGAAGAACTTGTTTTATCGAGCTATGAACAAATAGAACAAAGATTTGAAAATAAAGACGAATTATTAGGTGTAACTACAGGTTTTTATGATTTAGACGGATTAACATCAGGACTTCAAAAATCTGACTTAATAATCCTTGCGGCACGTCCGTCTATGGGAAAAACCGCTTTTGCATTAAATCTTGCACAAAATGTTGCACTTAAAGGTAAAAAAGCAGTGGCAATTTTTTCTTTAGAAATGCCTAAAAGCCAATTAGTTAAACGTTTATTGTGTTCTGAAGCCGAAGTTGATACGCAAAGAGTTACTTCAGGTAACATGCAACCAAAAGATTGGGAAAAATTAACCGAAGCAATGGAAAGACTATCAAATACAAAAATTTATATTGACGATGCTTCAGGTGTTACTTCTACAGATGTTAAAGCTAAATGCAGACGTCTTATGATGGAAGAAAAAGAACTCGGTTTAATAGTTATTGACTATTTACAGTTAATGGAGGGCGGCGGAAACGTAAATGACCGTAACCAACAAATTTCTGCTATTTCACGTTCTTTAAAAAGCCTTGCAAGAGAACTTGATGTTCCTATTATTGCTTTATCTCAATTATCAAGAGGTGTTGAAGCAAGAAACGATAAACGCCCAATGCTTTCTGATTTAAGAGATTCAGGTGCAATAGAACAAGATGCTGATATTGTTGTATTTATTTACAGAGATGAATATTATAACCGTGATGATGTTAATAATAAAGGTAAAGCTGAAATTATAATTGC
>CAZGRH010000139.1:0-3229 GCA_964527005.1 uncultured Muribaculaceae bacterium
TATTTTATCGTATTTTTATGATTTTAATCTTCTTGATTGGTATCCATCAATCCTTTTTCGACAAAAACCATAGCGCTTTTTATCGCTTTACCAGTTGTACCTTTTTTAGGCGGCAATACAATTTCAGATTGTTGATTCCAATATCTTTGAGCACGTCCTTTATATAATCTTGAAGATTGTTCTTCTTTTTCTCTTCTGAGTGCTTCAGCAAGTGCTTTTGCTTCTTTGTCTTTAACAATAACTTTTTCGTTTGTTTTCACAATTACTTCTTTAGATTTTTTCTGTGCGGCATTTGCCTTTTTAACACTTTTTTCAGCACCTGCAAGTTTATCTTCCAATTCCGCATTTTTTAATTCTGCATTTATTGCACGTTCTTGATGAGAATTTGCACTTTCACTAACATCTTGCATTTGTCGTTTTAATTCGTCCAAACGGAATTCTAATTCTAAATTTTTTCTTTCCGCAACATTTGCTCTTACATTTGCGGCTTTGGTATATTCTTTTTCTCTTTTTACTCTTTGTTCTGCGACTTTTACATTTTTTTCCGCCAATTTCGCTTTCCGTTCAAATTGATTAGCTTTTTCTTCAGCAACATCTCTCGCTTTTCTTGCATTGTCTCCTGCTTGTTTTTCAATTTCAACTATCTTAGCTATATTAAGAGCTTCGTTTTCTGCATATTCAGCTTGTACTCTAGCTTTATTTGCAAATTTTTCCGCAACATTTGCTTTTTCTTTTGCATTTTGTATTTCTTTATCCTTTGATTGTATTTTGTTTTTTGCAAATAATGCACCTGCTACCATTGCTCCAATATACAATAATTTAGAAAAAACTTTTGATTTTTTCTTTGGACGTGCTTCTTTATTTTGCACATTTTTAACATTTTCAAATGAATCAGGGGTTGTATTTACTTTTTTTCTTTTTCCCATAGAAACATTATTAATTTGATTGTAATTAGCTATACTTTGTATTTTCATGTTCGACTCCTATTCGTAAGCAAAAAAAACTAAACAAAAAAAATTTTGCTCACATTTTTTAAATTATTTATTTATCTTAACATCTTCTTTTATTTCTTTAAAAGAAATATTATTTTTTACCAAAAATACGGTTGTAATAAATACAGTTGTTAAAGTAACAACTGATTGTTCCACAAAAGTCATTGCCAATGCGGTTTCTTTTGAAACATTATAAATAGCAAATGCGGCAATTACCGCAAATTGATACGGTCCTATAAATATTGAAGTTGACGGAATCATACATGCCAATGCAATAAAACTTATAATAAACAATATTACAGATAAACTGACGTCACAATTAAACCCTTTAATTACAACATAATATTTTAAACATTCAAAAAACCATATACTTGCAGAAGCAAGAAAAACCAATATTAATTGCTTTGGATGATTTAAAACCTCAAAACCCGATACAAAAGAATTACAAATTTTATTTGTAAAATGCAACATAGAATGAATTACGGATTTTATCTTTTCCGGCAAAAATTCCGTCTTTTTTTCAATAAAACCGCATATATCGTCAATTTTATTATATCTGACCGCCAAAACAGAAAAAATAAAACCGCCGACAAATATTGCTGCCGCACCTATACATAAATTTTGCGCAAGCGGATTACGATTATATGCGAAAATTCCAAAAATCAACAAAAAAAGAACAATTAAACCGTCAAATATTCTTTCCAACATAACGGTTCCAAACAATTTAACTTTATCTTTATCATATTTTTGACCGACGTAATATGCTCTGAACAAATCTCCCGCCCTTGCCGGCAAAAATATGTTTAATGCAGCGCCTGAAACACACAACGGAATTAAATCTTTTAACGGAACTTTAACGAACTTTGAAATCAATAATTTAAAGCAAATTCCTCTACACGTAAAAGTCATGCAAACTACAAAAATCAAAGATAATAAATACTTTAATTTGAAATTTTTTATTGAAACAAATAACTCTCTAAAATCTAAATTTACAAATATAAAATACAAAAAAGTTACAGTAACAAGCAACAATATTATTTTTCTAAATTGAGATTTCATATAACAACTAACCTATCCTGACTAATATCTGACAATTTACACTATCTTTAATTTTGATCGATTTAATTTTTCTCTTAAATCTAATTTTTCTTTTAATTCATTATAATTCAAGCAAAAATAATCTTCACCGTTAAAATTATTCTTATAAATATTATACAAATAAAAAGCCCTTTTATATTTTTTTAATTCATATAAAGCATTTATTTTAATTTCAATTATTTGAGAATGCAATTCAAAGTTACTTCCTTTTATTAACTTTAATGCGGATTGCGAATATTTAATTGCTAAATTATACATTTGAAGAGAATAATAACAATTTGCGATTGCCGCAATAATTTTGGGATTATTTCCCGAAATAAAATCAGCTTGAATATATAATTTTAATGCTTTTTTGATTTTACCTTTTATAAAACAAATATCAGCAAGCAAAACAATACTTTTAATATGATTTGGAGTTAATTTTACCGCTGTTTGCAATTTTTTCTCAGCAGAATTTAATCCGTTAAAATAAAAAAAGTCATCTTCGGCTTCTCTGAACAAAATTTCGGATTTCAAATTTATTATATTAGATTTCTTTATATAATCATAATTTTCGATATTTCGCATAGCATTTCACAAGCAACTATCTGTTTTTTATGATAAAACGTTACAAAGCCCTCGGGCTACAATGTTTTTCTTAAAAAAAACGAATAAAAACCGAAAACCATGACAATACATGACTTTTCAAGAATTTTTTAATTTTAACAAATTTTAACATCCCACAAACAAAAAAAGAGAAAAGCATGAAAATCATGACTATACATGGTTTTTGGGCAAAATTACAAAACTTAACAAACAAGCCGACTTTATCATGCTTGATATTAAAATATTTACATTGTATTATAATTGTATTAAAACATTGGAGGCAAAATGAATCAAATTATAAAAATAGCTTGGGACTTAAACGAAACAACCGCTAACAGATACCAATTAGTATATGAAATTGCAGAATTAGCGAAAAAACTGGTTGACGAAATTCAACTAAAAAAAGCGAGAGATGAATATAGCTTTGACGAAATTCCCTTTGATAATTCAATAAAAAAAGAAAATCCTGTAGAACACGCTATCATGGTAAAAGCATCAGAATATGATGATTCAGGATTAGTCGGTTAATAAATAAAAATATATAAAACAAAAAG
>CAZGRH010000140.1:0-3204 GCA_964527005.1 uncultured Muribaculaceae bacterium
AAATAATACTGTCATTGCGAGAAAATCTTTGATTTTCGTGGCAATCCAGTGAAAAATTTGTTAAACAATGACTGGTTTGCCACGTCGCTACGCTCCTCGCAAAGACTGAAATGTAACTAATTAGTTGACATGTACATTAAAAAAATGTCAAAAAGCCAAAATAATTTGTATTTAAAGATTTTAAAATTATTTATTAGAACAGTAAATTGCAATTTTTGCACCATAATTTAATATCAATATAATTATTCATAATAAATATTAATCAAAAAATTACAATTTAATCAAAATTTAAATATAAAAATGACTTTTTAAGCAAAATAATTATATATAAAATATGTTTTTAAGTTTTATAAAATCGAAAAATGAATGTCAACATATTAATGTTCCGCTTGATGTCGAAGAAGCATATTGTCCTGATTGTGGCGCTCTTATAAAAAACAAATGGTATTTGGTTCGCTGCAAATGTTGCAATATAAAAAGAAAAGCGCATTTTGAATACAAAGAAATTAAACCAAACTCAAAATTTTGTCCTAATTGCGGGGGGTACGAATTTTACTTGGAAGAAATTAAAGCAATTGATTGTACAAATTTAAATTATGTTTTACATAAAAAAGAAATTGAATATCAAAATAATTGTTATGTACAACAAATCTGGGCAGAAAAGGAAGAAAACACACAAATCGAAACGAAACTGATAGCTATGAAGAAAGGAGAAAAAGCCTCTAAATGAATTAAATTATTAAAACAAATTTTTTACTTTACTTTTGTTTTTAAAGTTTAATTCTAAAGAGGCTTTTTATTAATTTAATTTTTGCAATACTTCTGTCAGTTTAATTAAAGTTTCATCAGCTTTATCATTTTCAACCTGACAAGTGCCAGCATTAATATGTCCGCCACCGCCGAATTTATACAATAAAGAACCGATATCCAATACACAATTTCTGTTTAATATTGATTTACCTACTGCAAATACAGTGTTTTGATTTTGTTTTCCGTTGAAAATATGTATAGAAATTTTTGCTTCGGGGAATAATGCATAAACCATATATCTGTTGCCGATGTGTATAACATCTTCGTTTCTTAAATCCAAAATAACAATATCATTTTCAAGTCTTGCACATCTTTTAATTTGTTCTTTGAATTTTTCTTGTTCTGCAAAGTATAAGTCAATTCTTTGTGCGACATCATAATCCTGCAAAATTTCGTCTATTGACTTTTTGCTTAACATATCCGTTAATTTTTCCATTAAAGTATAATTAGAAATATTAAAATGTCTAAAACGACCTAAACCGGTTCTCGAGTCCATTAAATAATTTAATAAAACCCAACCTTTCGGATTTAAAATATCATCTTCCGTAAAATTAGTACAATCGGCATTATCAACCGCATCCATTAAATTATTTAACTTATCTGAAAATTTACTTTTACCGCCAAAATATTCATATATAATTCTTGCGGATGACGGTGAAGCTAATTCAATTATATAGTTATCTTTAGGATTTGGAATTCTGATTGCTTCACTTGAATGGTGATCAAATGCCATATAAACACCGTCTGAATACGGCAAACTTGCCGAAATATCATTTGATGTTAAATTTAAACGATTATCTTGAATATCTTTCGGGTGAACAAATACTACATTATCAACTAAATTGATTTCTTTTAATAAAGCAGCACAAACTATACCGTCAAAATTTGACCTTGTATATAACGTATAAATATCATTATTCATAATATACTCCATACATATTCTACTTTCCCGTTTTTCAAACTTTCTAACTATATAATATATAATATAGTATGATTATTCAAGATAAAAACCAAATAAATCACTCTTTTATATTACTTTAAAGAATTAATTAATTCGTTTATGGCTTTTTCTTGAACAGTAATTTCATCAATTCTGTTTTTTGTTTGTTCTATTAACTCAGGTTTTGCGTTTGCCATAAATTTTTCATTATTGGTTCTTGCTAGCAAACTATTCTTTTCCGTTGTTAATTTTTCTAACTTTTTATTTTGACGTTTAATTTCTTCATTTAAATCAATTAAACCAGCCAAAGGAATAATAATTTTAGAATTACTTACAACGCAAGAAGCTGATTGTTTTACTGTTTTGTGTGTTTCGTCAACATATTTAATATCTTCAACTTTTGCTAAACGGTGAATATATGCTTCAACTTTTTTAAAGATTTCTTCTTCGCAACCGCCTGCAATAATTTCAATATTTACTTTTGAAGAAACTGATATATTGAAACTTTGGCGAACGTTTCTCAAAGACTTAATTGTTTCAAAAACAAGTTCCATTTGAATATTTTCATCAGTGAATGCTAATTTTTCTTCAAATACCGGATATTTAGCAAGCATAATTGCTTTTATATCCGTGTCTTTGGGTAACAATTGCCATATAGATTCCGTAATATGAGGCATTATCGGATGAAGAAGTCTTAATGTCATATCAAGAACATATTTTAAACCTCTTTGCGTATTAAGTTTTAAATCCTCATTTTGCAATTGTATTTTCGCAATTTCGACATACCAGTCACAATATGAATTCCAGAAGAAGTCATATAAAACATGTGCCATTTCACCAATTCTGTAATTTTTGATATTATCATTAGTTTCTTTTGCTGTTTCGTTTAATTTATTTAAAATCCACTTATCAGCAAGTGTTAATTTGTCAAAATCGATATTATTATTATCAACTCCGTCAAGATTTAAAAGAACAAATCTTGAAGCATTCCATATTTTATTTGCGAAGTTTCTGCCGTATTCAAACTTTTCATCACTAATTTTTATATCTTGACCACCGTATGTACAAAGAGAAGTAAGCGTATATCTTAAGGCGTCACAACCGTATTTATCGATTATTCCTACGGGGTCAATAGTATTACCTTTTGATTTAGACATTTTTTGACCGTTTTCATCACGAATTAATCCGTGAATATAAACTGTTGAAAACGGAGCTTTTTTTGTAAATTCTTCACCCATTGTAATCATTCTTGCAACCCAGAAGAAAATAATATCGAACCCTGTTACAAGAGTTGAAGTCGGATAGAATTTTTTGAAATCTTCAGCTTCAGTATTCGGCCAGCCCATTGTTGAAAACGGCCATAATCCGGAAGAAAACCAAGTATCTAACACATCAGAATCTTGAGTGTATTTTGTAGGATCCGGATTTTCTTTTGCAACAACCATTTCACCCGT
>CAZGRH010000141.1:0-3178 GCA_964527005.1 uncultured Muribaculaceae bacterium
AAAGTCAGGACCGTCAATACAAGCAAATTTTACTTCATTTCCGACAGTAACTCTGCAAGCTCCGCACATGCCTGTTCCGTCTATCATAATAGGATTCATACTTGCTTCTGTTTTGATTTTCGGTTCTCTTGTAAGATTGGCAACTGCTCTCATCATTGGCATAGGACCGACCGCTATAACGTAATTAACTTTTTCTTTTGCCATAATATCGGCAAGAACTTCGGTTACAAAACCTTTGTGTCCCATTGTTCCGTCATCAGTGGTTACAAATAATTGTTCACATGCCGTTGCCATTTTATCTTTCCAGAAAATTAAATCTTTATTTCTTGCACCCATAATTGTATATACTTTATTTCCCGCATCTTTAAATGCCTTTGAAATTAAATAACAAGGTGCTGCCCCGTAACCGCCTGCAACGCAAACAACGGTTCCGTAATTTTCAATTTCTGTCGGTTTCCCCAACGGTCCGACTACATCTAAAATTTCATCCCCGATTTCAAGCATTGCCAATTTTTTTGTAGTATATCCTACCGCCATAAATACAACGGTTAATATTCCGTTTTCTTTATCAACATCAGCAATTGTAATAGGAACTCTTTCTCCATTGTCTTCAACTCTGAAAATTATAAATTGACCTGCTTTTGCGTTTCTGGTTACGAAAGGTGCCTCTATTTTTAATTCGTACTGATTAGGGCATAATTCAATTTTATCTAATATTTTATATCCCACGTTTTTTTCCTCTTTATTTGTCTATTACATTTTATCATAGAATAAAAGAAAAAAAAATAAAGACCGTATATAAACGGTCTTAAATAACAAACAATGAAAAAAGGAGAAAATAATTCGACAT
Source organism: uncultured Muribaculaceae bacterium (assembly GCA_964527005.1). Lineage (GTDB taxonomy): Bacteria > Cyanobacteriota > Vampirovibrionia > Gastranaerophilales > Gastranaerophilaceae > Avigastranaerophilus. The sequence goes on from CAZGRH010000141.1 coordinate 851, forward strand.
TTCAAGCTTTTGACTTTACTGTCGTACACTGATTATTAAAAATTATTTTAACAATCAGTAAGTTGCATTAATGTACGCAAGTGCAATATTGCCTGCTGTTTTTTGAGATATATCAGGAAATTCGTTTAAAGCAACATTCATTGCTTCATCGTAATCAGACTCAAAGCCTTTCATAAATTCTTCCATACGTGCATATTGCTCATTATTGACATATTTTTCAACATCAACAGTCTTTTTTACATTTTTAGGAACTAAGTCACTATTTGTAGCAGCCAAATATCCTAAAATTTCATCGGAACCCATTTGTTTTTTGGGCTTATTGTTATCTTGTGTATATTGTGAATCTTTTTTTTGTTCTTCATCAGAACTTTTAATTTTGTAGTTGTTTTGGATATATCCAAAATTAATGGGATTAATATTTGTCATTACTTTTTCCTCCAATTGTTTGTTATATTTTCTTAATCGACATATTTTTAATAAACTTTAGGATTGAAAGCAATTTTTTTATAAAATAATTAATATTTGTTTACATTTGCATAATGTTTAAATCTTTTCAACGTGGGAGAATAATATTTTATTTCTGTTTTTTTATTTGCTGAGATTATTTTTATTGCATTAAAATCATCAGTTCTTAAATATTTTTTGTTTGAATTTTTTAAAAGTTCTATAGTTTCAGGATGAGGATGATTATAAATATTTTCGCCCGTTGATATAATAAAGATGTCACAATTATTTATTATTTCGCTATTTAAAGAATTTTTTGCACCGTGATGACCTACTTTTATAAAATTTGAATTTTTATATTCTTCCGGTAAAAATTTATATGTTAGATTGCTTCCGTCACCCATAAATAAAAATTTGTCTTTTTTATTTTTTAATAAAATTACAACTGATTTATCATTTTCACTTTTTACTAATTTGTCAGATAAAGCTATGGCTTTAATAACAAAATCTTTTTCTTCAAAAATTGATAGCTCTTTATCAACGACAATGTAAGATAAATTTTTTTCGTTTAAATAGGTTTTAATTTTATTTGAGAGTTTTGTATCTTCATCAGAGTTTGATATATATGTTTTTTTAACATTTACATTTTCAAGAATATCAATACAACCGCCTGCATGGTCAGAATCAAAATGAGTTAAAATTAATCCATCTAAATTTTTAATTCCGTTATCTTTAAAATATTTTAAAATTATATACTTTGCTTGAGAAGAAGATGTTAAATATGCCATTTTCCCCGTATCAATTAAAAAATATTTTTTATTTGGTGTCTTAATTAAAATAGAATCCGCATTTCCTACCGAAAAAATAATTGTTTCCGTATCGTTGTTGAATTTTGGAATAAAAGTTAATAAAAATGTTATAAATATAAAACCTAAAATTATAAAATACTTTTTATTTAAAATTTTAAGTCTTAATATTGTTACGGTTGAAATTATTAATAAAAAATATAAAATTATTTGGAGCAAAGCAGGTTTTTGCATATCTATTACAGAATTTGGTAAAGAAGCAAAAAATTCTGCGGATTTCACTATATATACCAATAACGGATTTAGAATGTAATCAGCTATTAAACAAATTTTTTGTGCAATTTGTGGAATTAAAGCCAAAATAGAACTTAAAAAACCTATAAACGATACGATACTTAATACCGGAATTATAGCAATATTCGCAAATATTGAATATAAAGAAAAAGTATTAAAATAATACATTTGTAACGGAGCAATGAAAATTTGCGCTATAAGCGGAACCGAACACGCACCTAACGCATAATTTATATATTTGTTCTTAAATTTAAAAACAAACAACGGAGAAGAAATTATTAGTGAAAAAGTTGCTATAAAGGATAATTGAAATCCTATATCAAATACCAATAAGGGGTTATATATCAACATTAACAATCCGACAATGAATAATAATGATAAAGTCGGAGTCCGTTTATCAATAAGTTTCCCTATTAAAATCAATGTTAACATCAAAAATGCTCGAATAATCGGCGGACCGAAACCTGTTGTACAAGTATATATAAATATAAGAAAAATTCCTGATAATATTGAAAATTTATAATTAAATCTTAAATTTTTGGCAAAAAAGAACCAAATGCCGAAAATTAATGTTACATTCATGCCGGAGGCTGCTAAAATATGAATAATACCTGATTTTATAAATATATCTTTTGTGTTTTCATCAGGGTTTACCGCATCATCACCGAATATAATTCCGCCTAATACTTCAATCATCGGAGATTTTATATTTTGTTTATGGATATTTAAAATAGAATTTCTTGTATCGTTTAATTTCCTGATTATATTAATTTTAAATTCATCG
>CAZGRH010000142.1:0-3093 GCA_964527005.1 uncultured Muribaculaceae bacterium
TCAAATATCCGTGAGCTTTATTTATAATTTTTTGCATTAAAAAAGCCCCGTTCGGAGTTTGTTCGTTTTATATTATCACTTGTATAAATCAAACGTTTGTTTTATAATAAAAAACTAGATTATGAGTAAAATTATAATGAATAAAAAAGCAGAAAATTCAAAACAAAGAATAATGGAAACAGCAATAAGATTATTTGCAAATAACGGATTTGACGGTACAAGTATCAGACAAATTTGTAAAGAAGCAAAAACAAATATTTGCATGGTTTCATATTATTGGGGCGGAAAGAAAGAATTATATCAAGGAATAATTGATGATTTAATCGAAAAACAATATGAATATGCAAAAACGTTTGTTGATTTTGATTTAGATTTGACAACTTTAAAAAAACAAGAACAAATTGAATTATTAATGAAAATAATTGATAAATTTATCATATTTTTTTATTCAAAAAATATTTCAAAAGAATTAATAATATTTTTATTAAAAGAACAACAAAATTCGTTATCTATGGCGAAATCGCCGGTATTTAATTATTTAAAACGAGTTGTTGCAACAATTTTTAACAAAAACGAAAATGATAAGAATATAATTTTTAAAACTTTATTTATTTTATCACAATTAAATTCGCCACGTATATTGCCCGCATTTTCTCTTAGCCAACTCGGGCAAGATGATTTTTATGAAGAAGATATTAAAATTATAAAAGAAAATATAAAAATTTATATAAGCGCACTTATCAAGGAGTCAGAAATTGTTTAGAAGAGTTGTCTTGATACTTTTCATGTTATTTTTTGCAAATTCAGTTTTTGCAATTGACAGACAAGAGTTAAATACTGAATTTTTTTCAAAATTTAATGATATTTATTTATACAATTACATAAATGAAGCAATATTAAATAATCATAGCGCCAAACAAGCAACCGCAAGAGTTGAGCAATATAGGCAACAAGTAAAAAGTAAATTCGGTAAAGAACTGCCGACTCTTAGTGCAGGAGCGAGCTATTTAGGAGTAAAAATTCCGACGCTTGATGATTTCAAACTAAAAAAAGGTTCATTTATTTTACCTTTTGTAGTAAATTACGAAGCTGATTTTTTATTAAAAAATCATGACAAAACAAAAAGTGCAAAAAAATTATATGAAATTGCAGAGCAAGATGAAAAAATCGTATATTTATCTTTATTAAGCGATGTTGCAACAGCATATTTAAATGTTCTTCAATATGATGAGCTGATTAAAATTCAAGAAGAATTAATAATTAATGCCAATAATATTCTTGAAAATGATAAACGCAAATTTGGACGAGGAGTTATTAACTCTACAACATTAAATAATTCACAAAAAGATTTTGAAATTGCAAAAAACAATCTTGAAGAGTTGGTAAAAAATAGAGAAATATCATTAATGCAATTAGCAATTTTAATCGGTGTTTCTTCAGAATGTACGGAAAATATTACAAGAGGAAATTTTGAAGATTTTGAATATAAATTTAAAATTCCCGACGAAATAAAATCTGATGTTATTTTTTCACGTCCTGATGTAATTATAGCTGAAAAGCAATTAGAAAAAGCAAAGATAGATGTTCGTGTGGCAAGAAAAGAATTTTTGCCGACTTTTAATATTACGGGAATATGGATTTTTAACACACTTGCTGACGGGAAATTTTTTTCTTGGAATTCCTCTTTTGCATCTATAATGGCAGGTGTTATGCAAGATATTTTTACTGGCGGCAAAAAAGTGGCTAATTTTAAATTTCAAAAAGCCAAATATGAAGAATTATTTGAAAATTACAGACAAACGGATTTAGAAGCGGTAAAAGAAGTAAACACTTCTTTATGCATTATAAAACACGATACAAATATAGATAATAATACACAAAATCAACTGATATTTGAAACTCAGAATTATCAAAATGCACAAAAAATGCTTAATCAAGGAGTTATATCAAACAATGATTTTTATAATTTAAAAAGAAAATATTTAATCGAAAAATTTGAAAAAACTCAAACAAAAACACAACGTTTAATTGATTATTTTACTTTATATAAAGCCGTAGGAGGTAAGTTATGAAGAAAAAAATTATACTAATATTATTAATTATATTGATAGCTTGCGGATTTTTTCTGCTAACTCATAAAAAAGAAGACTTGAGCGAACTTACGTTATATGGAAATATTGAAATAAGACAAGTTGATTTAAGTTTTCAAGTTTCAGGAAAAATAGATAAAATGTTAAAAGAAGAGGGCGATAAAGTTAAATCGGGGGAACTTCTTGCAATCCTTGATGCAAAAGACTATAGTGCAAATCTTGATAAAGCTAAAGCTGAAGTTGAAAAAGCATTAGCATTAAAAAATGATGCCCAATCAAAATTTAATCGTCAGTCACCGTTAACGGTTGATAATACACTTTCCAAACAAGATTATGATACTCTTTTAAATGCAAAAAATCGCACTAATGCTGATTACGATATGGCTGTTGCCGCCTTACAATATGCTCAAAACCAATATGATTACACAAAAATTTATGCGCCTGATGAGGGAATAATTACTGTTAGAGTTCAAGAACCCGGGGCAAACGTAAACAAAGGACAAATAGTTTATACCATATCAAAAACAACTCCTGTATGGATAAGAGCTTACGTAAATGAAACAAATTTAGGGAACATAAAACACGGACAAAATGTAAAAGTTTATACAGATAGCGTTAATCCGAACACAGGACACAAACGTACGTATAACGGGCATATCGGTTATATATCGCCTGTTGCGGAATTTACACCAAAAACCGTACAATCTGTAGATTTAAGAACGGATTTAGTCTACAGAATAAGAGTTTACATTGATGATACCGATGAATTTTTACGACAAGGTATGCCTACAACAATAAAAATTGATTTAAAAACTTAATATTACGTTAATAATATTTTTTATACTTGTATAAAAAGCCGCAAAATTAAATTTTTTGTTATGTAAGAAATATCAGCCAAATAAAATGAAAGGCAAAAATGAGCACGGTTGAAATAAAAAACGTTACAAAAATATTTGGAAATATTGTAGCGATTGATAATTTAACTCTTAATATAAAAAAAGGT
>CAZGRH010000143.1:0-3022 GCA_964527005.1 uncultured Muribaculaceae bacterium
AAGCGGATTTAACAAGAGTTCGTTTTAATTAGTTTCTTTATTTAAAAAGCGGAATGCAATAATGCATTCCGCTTTTTTGTATTAATCAGGCAAATATTCTAAAGTAATTACATGAAAATTATCTTTATATGTTTCGTTGTTAATAACTTTAAATTTCGAATCAGGTTTCATAATGGCTTGATTAATTCCGTCTGTCGGCGGAAATTTGATTAATTTAGAACCTGTCGGAAGATTTATATTGAACAATATGCTATCTTTTAATCCTCCGTAAGTATTAACTATATTCTTTGCGGATGTACTTACATAAATCGGAGTCGGGTCTAAAATTACAGAGTCACCTGATTTTAAATTTTTAATTTTTTGAAAATATTCAAAAGTTTCTCGTGAATATCCCTGACCTATAATACGATACACTTCGTGCGTTTGTTCGGTTGGAGTTAAACTGTTAATGGCGTTAATTGAATTTTCTTTCATTTGTTTAATTTGAGAAGATAAGTTATTTGTTTCTTCCCGTAATTTTAAATTTGTTTCTTCTTCACTCAATCCGTTATATTTACATTCTTCAATAATCATATCTTTTTGATATTGCGGCATTTCTCCCGTTTGCTCAAAATGCCTTATTTTTTGAGCAAATGCAATTAAATCAAAAACATCTTGTAAGTTAACATGTTCATCTTTATTTGGTACTAATTCGGTTTTTGAAAATTCTTCATCAATTTTTACATCCGGTAAAGTTTGAAAATTAATTGCTTTTAATTCGCTATTTCCGAATTTCGGTAAATATGGTCTTGGATAAACACTTAATTCTTTTCTGTTTTCAATTAATTTGTTACCTTGATTACTTGTATTTTTAACTTCTTTTTTGTAAAAATTACTTGCATTTGAATTTAAAGCCGAAATTTCCATATAAAAACTCCTTTTCTTTATTAAACAATTATAGAATTGTAAAATTGCCGAAAAATTGATTTTATATAAATTTATATTAATTTACTGCTTTAAACTGTTTATTATAGCTTTTATATTTTCATTAGAAATTTTTGTTATTATTTCATCTAAATTAATATCTTTTAATGCATTAAAGTGACTTAATGCTGAAATTGCTTCACATATAATAATTTCATCTTTATTAGTTAAAAGATTTTTAATTTGAGGAATTGCACAATTCATATTTAATTCTACAATTATAGGAAGTGCTGATAAAATTTCTTCTCGTGAAGAATTAAGTTCTTTTAAAATAAATTGTTTTTGCTTTATCCAAAATTCATTATTTTGTGCTTTTAATAATTTCAAAATTGATGTAATTTCGTATTTTACTTCTTTTGTTTCATCAAAAATATATTCTTGATTTTCAACAAATAATGAAAATTTTAATAAACTTTTGAGTAAAATTTCGGAAATTCTTGCACTATATTGATTTTCTGTTTCATTTTGAGAAATTAAATATTCAAATATTTCATATAATTCAAATTGGAAAACATCGCAAAGCGGTAAAATTTCACCAAATCCCCGTAAAATATAATCTAAAGCAAGCAGTGCATCTTGTTTAAATTCACTTTTTACTAATTTTGACAGATTAGTCATGTACGGAATTTGTCCCGCAATATTTTCCGGAATTTTCGAATTTCGCAAAACAGAAAAAATTTCTTTTAAAGGATAATTTTTTCCGTAAGCAACAAAAAACTTTACTGCTTTTAATTGTTCGAAATCATCATTTGAATTTAATGTATTTAAAGCTTTTTCGTAGGAAATATCATCTTGCATTTGACCTAATGCTTCTGCACTGTTGAAACTTAAAGCTTCATTGTCGCTAAAAGCATATTTGCTTAATGCTTCTATAGAAATTGTATCGGGAATGTAAGAAAAATATTTCGCTGCATAAGTTTTTTGAGGAATTGAACCGTTTTCTAAAAGTTCAAAAATTTTATCCGTCAAATCTTCATTTGCATTTTTCGCAAGTAATTGAGCAAATAAATCATCATAATCAGGAGAATATATATCAAAGAAATTAATTATATTTTCAAAATTATTTTGATTTGTTGCTTTTTCTATTCTTTTAGATACATTTGTTTTTACAAAATCAAATAAAAAATCTGATTTTGAAACAAGAATATTAAATAATTCGATATCAGAATTATTAATCAGATGATTAGCAGCCTGTTGAGCTAAAATTTCATCTTTGCCCGTTAAATTTTTAAATAAAATATCATAGTTTGTCATAAAATTATTATAAAGGTATTTTGAATGTTTTACAATAAAAAGCTCCGAATTTTTCGGAGCTTTTTACAATTCTAAAATTTATATTTATTCGTTATATAAACTGCAATCAATTTTTAACTCTACCAAAACATTTTCATTTGCTTTTGCTTTATAGTTAACACCTTTTGTTAAAAAACCGGTAGCTAAACCGACACCAGCACCTGTAGGAATACCGATTGCTAATCCCGTTCCTGCTTTATCATCAGCCAAACCAATAGGTAAACCGATTGCAGTACCACCGATAACAGCACCTGCTACAGTATATTCCAACGGTTTTGCCCATTTATTTTCGGTTAATACACCTTCATTTTTATTAAGAACTCTTGCGATAAACGGAGTTTCTTTCCCGTTAGGTGTTACCATTTTTGTAAAATGTAAGTATACTTCCGCATTTTTGTTTTTCCATTGAGTCGGAGTTAATTCTTCAATCGTTGCAAACAGTTTTGTATTTGCAGGAATTAGTAAAGTTCCTTCTTTTGTTACAATATCTTTTTTAAAGTAAAAAGGAATTTCATCTCCTACTTGATGTTGTGCGGAATTAAAAGAGTCAACAAAGGAAACTTCAAAAACATTTTTTGCTAAAATTACTCTTCTTTTATTCGTAATTGAAACTCTGTCAACCGCAGCAATTCCCAAATTATCAAGATGCTCAACCGAAAGTACATATTCTTCGGCATCTGCAAGCGGTTTTATATCATCGGATTTTTTATCTTCTTCAACTAAGTTTAAAGTTTTCTTTAATTTTGATAATAAAACTGCAGCTTCA
>CAZGRH010000144.1:0-2878 GCA_964527005.1 uncultured Muribaculaceae bacterium
GTCAGTATGTTTAGTGCAATTACAGTTACAAAAAACTTTATGCATTTAATGTTCGGTACGGGTCAATTAAAAAATCCCGCTTTATTCGGTTTGAAAGAATCTGATATAAATGAAGCATACGAAGCAGCGGAAACGCAAAGAGAAAAAGCTAAGTTTGGTGTATTAGATTAGGTTTAAGGAGAGTTAAAAATGTCATACAGTGTTTTAAACACAAAAAAAATTATAGACGTAATAAAATATAGATGGATTTGGCTTGTTTTATCATTAGTTCTTTTAATCCCAGGAATTATTGCCATGGGTTATTCAATGAAGATATATCCCAATCATAGTCCTTTACTTGTAGGTATTGATTTTACGGGGGGTACAATTATTCAATATTCCGTAAATTCAGAAATTCCTACAGAAAAAATCGGAGATATAAGAACAAAATTAGCTGAAAATGATATTGAAAATCCGATAATTCAAGTATTAACACCAATGGCTGGTGAAAATACCTCTATAAAAAATATTTTGTCAGTAAAAACTCAATTTTCTGAAAACGGTCAAAATGAAAGTATAGATAAAGTTTCGGCAGTAATTACTCAAGATTATCCCGAAGCTGAAATTGTTCAGGTAAATTCAGTCGGACCTCTTATGGGTAAACAATTATTTGTAAATTCAATGATTGCCGTTAGTTTGGCACTTTTAGGAATTGTTATTTATTTAACGGTGAGATTTCATATTGAATTTGCTTGTGTAGCTTTACTTGCATTGGTTCATGACTTACTTTTTGTACTTGGTGTATTTTCTTTATTAGGATTATTCTATGGGGTGCATATAGATAGTTTGTTTGTTACTGCAATTCTTACAGTTCTTGGTTTCAGCGTTCACGATACAATTGTTGTATTTGACAGAATAAGAGAAAATCTAAAATTTTATTCAAAAAAAGCTACTTATGATGAAATAGTAAATGCAGCAATTAATCAAACATTAGCAAGAAGTATTAATACGTCTTTAACAACATTATTAACATTACTTGCATTATACTTCTTTGGCGGTGTAACAACTAAAGATTTTGTACTTGTTATGATTTTAGGTATTGCTATCGGTACATATTCAAGTATTTTCTTTGCAGGTACATTAATTGCGCTTTGGAATGATATCAAAATTGCGAAAAAGAATAAATCTGTTAATGCAGCATAGGAGAGATTATGCCACAAACAAAATCTTTAGCCGAATATATAAGAGAAAAAAGAGAAAAAATCGGGCTTTCGGTTATCGGTTTATCTAAAAAAACCAATTTAACAATTGAAGAAATAGAAGATATTGAAGCAGGTAAGGAATTATTCTTACCTGCTACAGTACGTCAAAAATTAGCAAAAGGTTTGAAAGTTAATCCTTCCGAAATAAAAGAATATGAGCGAATTTTACTTGATTCATACGATAATATAACAGAAAAATACATATTTGATATAAAACATGCAATTTTAACAGGAAATACCGAAAATTTGAGATGCCCGATTTGTTCATCTAAATTAGTTACAAAAATCGTTAAGTTAACGGATTTAGAAAATAATATAGCTTTACATCCGAAAGCACAATGCAGTAAATGTATTTTTCAAATAAAATAATTTAGTTATTAAGAATTAATTTTAGGACACCGGTGAGTTTCTATCATAACCATCAAAACGGAAATATCCGCCGGTTTTACTCCGCCTATTCTTGATGCTTGACCTAAAGTTATCGGGCGAATTTTTGCAAGTTTATCTCTTGTTTCGGTTGAGATATGTTGGATTGTTTTATAATCAATATCTTCCGGAATTTTAATTTTTTCCAATTTGTCGGACATATTAACTTGTTGAATTTGTCTTTTTATATAGCCGTCATATTTAATTTTAACTTCAACTTGCTCGTAAACATCTCTTGTAAGTTGTAAATTTCTTGTTGCTTTGTCTGCTTCAATCAAAACTTCATAAGAAATATTCGGACGTTTGATTAATTCTGCAAGTTTAAGTCCTTTATCAATACTTTCATTATATTTTGCAAGAATTTTGTTTACTTCATCAGACGGTGAAATTTTTTCGGTTTTTAGTCTGTGTATTTCTTCTTCTATAGTTTGTTGCTTTTTTAAAAAAGATTGAAAACGTTCTTCGCTTATTAAGCCTGCATCATAACCAATTTTAGTCAAACGTTCATCTGCGTTATCTTGTCTTAATAATAATCTGTATTCACTTCTTGAAGTTAGCATTCTGTAAGGCTCGTCAATATCTTTAGTTACTAAGTCATCGACTAAAGTGCCAAGATATGATGATTCTCGAGAAAGAGTAATCATTTCTTTATTTTGCAGATATTTTACGGCATTAAGACCCGCTAACAAACCTTGAGCTGCTGCTTCTTCGTATCCTGAAGTTCCGTTTATTTGTCCTGCACAGAATAAACCTTTTATTCGTTTTGTCATAAGCGAATGCGTTAATTGAACGGCGGGAACATAATCATATTCAACCGCATAAGCAGGTTTCATTACGTGAACTTTTTCTAATCCCGGAAGTGATTGCAACATTTTTATTTGAACTTGAGCGGGTAAGCTTGTTGAAAAGCCTTGTACATACATTTCATAAGTATTTTTTCCCTCGGGTTCTATAAAAATATGATGCGACGGATTATGTGCAAATCTTATTATTTTATCTTCAATAGACGGACAATATCTTGGTCCGACACCGTGTATTAATCCCGAATATAATGGTGATTTATCTAAATTATTTTTAATTATTTCGTGTGTTTTTTCTGTTGTTCTCGTTAAATAACAAGGATACTGTTCTCTTATCGGGCGATTAGGCAGAAAAGAAAAGAACGACGGGTTTGAATCTCCGGGTTGTTCAATCATTTTTGAAAAATCAAT
>CAZGRH010000145.1:0-2836 GCA_964527005.1 uncultured Muribaculaceae bacterium
CAAGCAGCATATTCACAAGTTCAACAAGAAGGCGCACAAAGTGCAAATTCTGAAAATGCTTCATCAGAACAACAATCTTCAAAAGATGATGATGTTATTGATGCGGAATATACAAAAGAATAACGATAAAATAAAAACTTTTGTCAATAAAAATAAAACCTCTAAATTTTGTGATTTAGAGGTTTTTTCTATTTCGAAATTGTATTTTCTACGTTGTTTTTCTGATTATATCTGCGTTTGCTTGATTTTATCGTGAAGAATTTATAAATAAGTTTTTTCAAGCTTTGTTATTTTGTAATAAATTTCTTCGTTTTTTGGTGTGGGAATATTTAGTTCTTTGCCTAATTTTATTACTGTTCCCGCAAAAAGTTCAACTTCTGTCTTTCTTTTTGCTTTTATATCTTGGCTCATGGATGTATTTGATGTTTTCATTTCTTCAAAAATAAAATGTTCCGCTTCATGATACATTTTTTCGTAATTTTTTATTCCTTTTGCTTTTGCTATAAACATTACTTCTTTCATCAACGTTTTTAAGTCATCGGTTAAATTTTTGTCTTTTTTTATTTCGTTTATGTTGTATCCGCTTACTGCGCTAATTTGGTTTAAACCGACATTTATCATTAATTTTTTTAGATATTCTTCTTGAATATTATCGGAAATTTTGTGCTTAATTCCTGTTTTTTTGAAATATTCGCTTACGGTTTGTACAATATCTGATTTTGTTTTTGTGTTATTACCTATAATAAGTGAGTAATCTCCGTTTAATGATATTTTGCGCTCGTTACGAACACAAGAAGCGCCAATATAAAAACAAAGCGGTATATTTTTTTTATCATATATTTTTGCAATTTCTTCTTCACTTGAAATTCCGTTAAGCAAAGAAATAATAATTGTATCTTCTTTTACAAAATTCTTTATGTTTAAAATTGCGGAATTAAGTCCGTTTTGTTTTGTACCGATAATTATTAAATCTGCTTTATAATTTGTTTCATCAGGTGTAATATATTCAAATTCATATTTTTGGTCGTTAAAAAATGTCGGATTGTTTTTGTATTTGTTTAGCCTTTGTTCATCAACCAAAATTTTTAATTCACCGAAATTACTGTTATAAATTGTTGCTGCGCATACAGTTCCCAAACTGCCTAACCCGCATATTAAAACTTTTTTTATCTCCATTTTCTTTTCTCGATTTTAATACCAAGCTTTTTCTTTTTTGATTTATTTATTCCGAATCGATAGGGGGGGGGTAGAAGCCTTGTCCTGCTTGCCTTTCGGGAATATTAACGAAAAAGCTGCAAAAAGATATGTGCAATCCAAACAATATGCAAATTGTTGCATAGTGTCAATATCGACTAAAAATGGTAAAGAAAATGTTTTTAAAAGAATACAAATTATTTGAAAACTAATTATAAATCCGAAAAAAGAAGTAAATTTTTTGTACCGTTTATTATCCGTATCACCGGTAATATTGCTTAGTCTTCTGTTGATTAGAGAAAAGAATAACATTAAATAAACAAAATATAAGAAATATTTTACCATATTTAAAATTTGAATTGCCGTGTCTGTTCTTGCGTGTACTAAAAAGTAATTTGTGAATGTACAATTTGTTATTATTGCGCAAATAACAAGTAAAAGAATGTTTAATATATAGCCTTTTCTACCTATTGCTCTGTTTATTTCAAAAATTTCATTACTGCTCATTATATGTTCTCCCAAAATAACCTGTTTACGGTTTATCCGTAAATTTAATTCGGATAATGTCAGTATAGTGCATTATATTATTTTTTACAAGATTTTATAAAAGCTATTACAACGGTAATAATTAGTGATAGCGGCAAAATTACGAAGTATAGAATGTTGTCTAAAATTACAATTAAAAATGGAATTATATCCAAAAAATATTTTATACACAGAAAATATAAAACAGGAAAAACGTAGAATAATACGAAAATTCGTCGGGCATTCAGGTTGAAATTGTATGATTTTCCTAATGTTATATCGGTAAATCTTCTGTAAATGAGTGAAATTGCCGAAAATATCAAAACGAATTTTAACATTTGAATTGTAAATGCTAAAATTGAAAAAATTAATTTATAACTGATAAAATTGTTTAGAAAATCGAAATTTATCATTGTCAGCGCAATATATAAGCCAACAACAACAAACATATTTATGACGTAGTTTTTCCTTCCGATAACGCCTTGGTATGAAAAATAATTTGTGTTTTCTTCGTATGACATGATTATAAGTGTTTATTTAAATTTGTAACAATAATTGATTTTGGAACCATGTTTACTATTCTTTCGATAGGCTCGCCGTTTTTGAAATATAATAAGCACGGTACACCGCTAATAGCATATTTTTGCGCCGTTTGGAGATTTTCATCGGCTTTGATTTTTACAAATTTTGCTTTGCCGTCGTATTCTTGAGCAATCTCTTCAATAATCGGTGCTAATTTACGGCACGGTCCGCACCAAGTTGCCCAGAACTCAACTAAAACAAGTCCGTTTTGTTCACATACTTCTTTTTCAAAATTTTCGTCTGTTACTTCAAATACGTTACCCATATTTTTACTCCTGCATAATAAAATAATTCCCCATATTGATACTATAATAACAGAGCATGCCAAAAAAATCTATCGGTTAATAAAATATTTTTTTAGTGATGGGGCTAATTGTTAAAAATTAAGGAAATAATTACAAGTATAATTTTAATTATTAAATTTAACAAATATATAAAATTTTTCTTGACATTAATTTATTTCCTTTATATTATACATTTAGCATAAGAGATATGCCGGTGTAGCTCAACGGTAGAGCAACGGTTTTGTAAACCG
>CAZGRH010000146.1:0-2755 GCA_964527005.1 uncultured Muribaculaceae bacterium
ATATTCAATAAAAAGAATGCGTGAACGTTTAGAATTCTGTCCAATTGCATTCCAATTGTTACCGGAAAAATTCACATTAACAGAACTTCAAAAATCCTATGAATTAATATTGGATATGAAATTAGATAAACGTAATTTCAGAAAAAAAGTTTTAACAGGTTCTGTATTAAAAGAGTTAAATGAATATACAAAAATGGGTTCAAAACGCCCTGCAAGATTATATTCTTTTGATAATATTACATTAAACTCAAAAAGAGGTCATTTCTTTTCATAATTTTAATTTAAATTAAAATTATTAAGTAATCACGGAACAAATATTTTTTATCTAAATATTAGTTCTGTTTTCAGCGCTTTATTTATGGTATTTTACGCTTTATCATTATTATATGTTTAAACTGTTTATTTAGTGTACAAATTGTTTTTGTAAATCTTTTTTTAAAATTTGATAACATTTTAAGTTTTTCATTTGAATTCATGATAAATTTGTAATGTAAAATGATATAAAACATAAAATAATAAATTCAATGTTTGTTATATTGTGTTTTAAATCTTAAACAGTTTAATAATCGAGTCAAGGAGATTTGTAAATATGGCGGAATTTTTGAGCAAAGAAGACATCCGCAAATGGAGAAGCTCATTAGAACGTATTACATTGGAAGAATACGCAACAAGATTAGGGAAAGTTATTCAATCAGAACAACATGATGACAGTTTAGTAGATAATGTTATGTTACGTTCTTTGAATTCTATGACAGATGATACATATATTGTCAGAACGGAAAAAATTCATTCATTTGCTATTAAATCTTTTAACAAAGAAAAAGAAATAAAAGAGAAAAAGCAAACAAAAGTTCTTGAAAATAAAACTGTTGAAACGAAGAAAGAAGTAAAAATAAGTTCAAAATCAAAAGAAATTGAACAAACTGAAAAAGAAGTTAAAGTTGTTGAAACAACTTCTGAAATTAAATTTAACAAAAATTTAACATCAAGAGAACAATTAGTTTTTGACCACTTTTTTGCTAACAAAAACACAATTGTTTATGCTAAAGATTTGGCAAAAATTCTTGATTTGCCACGTGATTATGTTTATAAATATATTAAAAATTTAAGAAGTAAATTAACTCAAGATATACTTCAAAATGCTGATAACGGCGGTTATCTATTGAAAGTATAAGATTATGGCTGATAAAAAACCGATAAAAATAGCTTTTCCGCACATGGGAAATGTATATATTGCGTGGGCATCAGCGCTTAGAAAGCTTGGTGTTGAACCGTTTATTCCGCCGTTGCCCAGCAAACGAACTTTAGAACTTGCTTCAAAATATAGTCCCGAGTCAATTTGTTTGCCTTACAAATTAATTTTGGGGAATTTTATGCAATCATTGGAATATGACGTAGATTACGTTGCCATGATTTCTTCCCCCGGAATTTGCCGTTTGGGTGAATACGGACAAAGTATTAAAACTATATTAAATGAAATGGGGTATGGTTCAAAATACGTTGAATTGCAATTATATGACGGTTTTAAAGGCATGTATAATTTTCTTACAAAAGTAACGGGTATAAATAATCCCGTTCCGATTATTAAAGCGCTTAATATTATGGTAAGAAAAATTTTTGTTTTAGACAAATTGGAAAATTTATTTTCTTATTATCGAGCAAGAGAAATAACGACAGGAACAGCAGAAAAGCAATATAAAAAAGCATTAAAATTAATTCTTGATGCTCCAAACACAAAAGAATTAAAGAAAATCGAAAAAGAAGCTATAGATGAAATAAAGAAAACACCTATAGATGAAAAACGAGAAATTATCAATATTGATATAACAGGTGAAATTTTTTTGGTACAAGATCCTTTCGCAAATCAAAACATAGAAAAAGAACTTGGCAAAATGGGAGTTCAAACAAGAAGAAGTCTTACTGTTTCCGGATTTTTAAAAGACGCAATTGTTCCGAAATGGTTTAAAAAAGGAGAAACCCATTTAGAAAGAGCTTTTAGAATGGCAAAACCTTACCTTATGCGTGATATAGGTGGTGATGCCCTTGAGTCCGTAAGTGATGTGGCTTATGCGAACGAAAAAGGTACAGACGGTATTATTCACGTCAGTCCGTTTACTTGCATGCCGGAAATTATGTCGCAAAATATATTCCCGTCAATGAGAGAAAATTGTGAAATTCCGCTATTAACACTTATAATGGATGAACAAACGGGCAGAGCAGGTTATATAACAAGATTGGAAGCTTTTGTCGATTTAATAAGACGAAGAAAATATTACAAAAAACATAAAAAACAATAATAAAGAACAAAAGGAATAAAAATATTATCTTTTATTCCTTTTTTATTAATGTTTTTAATCGAGGAATATCCCAAGGAGATAAGGAAAGAATTATAATATCAGGTTTATAATCTAAAATTTCTTTTTCATAATATTTGAGTATTTTAAATTCATTGTTTCTGTTTATTCCTGCAACATTAGTATTCCTTATTCTTTTTACATTTCTGAATGTAAAAGGAATAAATTCAGAAAAGTTTTCACATTGAGAATTTCCTATTAAAACAACTCTGTAATCAGGAGCTTTCGAATAATAAAACGATTTACCTTTGTAATAATTTTTTCTTTTAAAAACAACATTTAAATTATCAGAATCTTTATGTTTATAATAACGATAATCATAATTATGATAATATTTACACATTTTATTAGAAATTGCCATTCTATAGCAATCCTGACCGAAATTAAAATCTCTTTGAAAC
>CAZGRH010000147.1:0-2751 GCA_964527005.1 uncultured Muribaculaceae bacterium
CATATATATTAAAATCGCCTATTGTAATATTACCTGCATCAAGTGAAGTTGATTTTCCGTATGAAACAAAGCTTATTTTAGTAGTATCCGAACCGTTTTTATTTGCTTTAACACAGGCATTATCGCTTACAAGCAAAAATGTTCCGGTACCTGAAATAGTCTCGATTTCTAAATTTTTATCAATTTTTATTCTTCTTTCACCGGTACCTGTAAATATTAAGTTTTTTTGGATAACATTACCTTCAAATTCTCCGGCACGGATACCCAATTCGCCGGTACCCGTAATATCCGCACCACTTTTTAAATAATCCACCAATATTGTGCTATTATTTTCGAAGGTACCTTGAGTAAATTCAATAATATTTTGAGCAATATAACCGGAATTATTACCACCGTTTTGTACATGCAATTCCCCGTTATCACCTTGTATTTTGCCAAGATTAATGAGTTTGCCATCTACATCAATAGTCGCTTGGTTGTTTGTAGAATGATTTTCTATAGTAACACCTGATTCTATTTTCAAATCACCATTAACAACTAAAGGATTAGTATCACTGTATGCTCCGGGAATATCTATTGTTTTATCCTCTGAATATGCAGGCATAACAGACATTACGCTTAAAAGTGCAGCTACATAAAAAATAACTTTAAAATTCTTTTCCATATAATAATTCCAAACATTTATACATAATTCTAACTAATATTTTAACATAAAATTTAATCAGCATATAATTTTATATAACTATAAATCAATTATGTTTGTTGTATAATATTTTTTATTGTTTAAAGAATTAGAATTAACGGGAAAAATGAAACAAGAAATATTAACTATAATAAAAAATTTACTAAGCAAAAAATCAACCGAATCTTTTATTCACGAAAGTAATGCAACTGAATTAAAAAAGACGTTGAATATTTTTGATTTATTGATATTAGGCGTAAGTGCCGTAGTCGGAACAGGTATTTTTACTATCATCGGAAGCGCAATTGTCGGAGGTTCAGGCAGTTTAGGCGCAGGAACGGGCGTAGTTATCTCAATGCTTATTGCAGCTACCGCAAGTTTATTTTCAGCCTTAGCATATTCCGAAATTGCCGCTATGATTCCTGTTGCAGGTAGCGCATACACATTTACTTATGCAACAATGGGCGAATTTATGGCGTGGATGGTCGGTTGGATACTGATGTTGGAATACGCAATCGGGAACATTACCGTAGCTACTGCTTGGACAGGATATTTAACACAATTACTAAAAGGGTTTAAACATATTTTACCTGATTTTGTTATTAATTTTCCGTTATGGCTAAGAAATGATTTCCGTTCAATGTATGCTTTATGTGAAAAATACGGTTGGGATGTTCATGACAAAATGCCGTTTATACCGTTACCGTTTGGCGGTGAATTACCAATAGCAATAAATATCCCCGCTATTTTTATAGTTTTACTTTTAACAATTCTTTTAATAAAAGGTGTTAAAGAATCAACAAGAGTGGCAGGTATAATGGTTTTTGTAAATTTATCAATTATTATATCTTTTATCCTTGTAGGTTCAAAATATGTAGCACCTGCAAATTGGGTACCATTCGCACCTAACGGCATTGAAGGTATATTGGCGGGTACTTTTATAATATTTTTTGCTTATGTAGGCTTTGATGCAATTTCAACCGCAGCAGAAGAAACAAAAAATCCGCAACGAGATTTACCCATAGCAATTATCGGCACTTTAGCACTTTGCACAATTTTATATGTTTCCGTTGCTCTTGTTTTAACAGGTGTTGTTCCTCTCGGAAATATTGATACACAAGCTCCGCTTGCTCATGCAATGAGAGCTATAGGAAAAGATTGGTACGCAGGAGCAATTTCTGTCGGTGCTTTATGCGCTTTAACCTCTGTTTTACTTGTATATCAATTAGGTACAACAAGAATTTTTTACGCAATTGCAAGAGATAATTTTTTGCCAAAAAATATAATGAAAATTCATCCGAAATTCAAAACTCCGCATATAATTACTTGGATTTCAGGTTTAATTGTTATAATAGGTTCTTTATTTTTAGATTTAAATATATCTGCCGAATTATGTAACTATGGTACATTCGCATCATTTGTAATTATTTGCATTGAAGTTTTAATATTAAGAAAAACGGAACCAAACAGACACAGACCGTTCAAAGTTCCGTTTTGTCCGCTTTTCCCGATTTTAGGAATTATAATGTGCAGTTGTTTTATGATTTATAAAAGTATGGCAGGCGGAGATTCTACTAAATATTTCTTATTATGGCTTTTAATAGGACTTTCAATTTACGTCGCATTCGGATATAAAAACAAAAGAAAATATAAAGATGAATAAAAATCGGAAATCAACCTTTTCTATACATGCAATAAAATTATTTTTAATTTCCATTTTATTCCGCCACAGTTTCTCTTAAAAACCCCGAAGCCCATTCAGCACCATAAAAAAATCCAAATATTGTAACAAACAATAATAGCCAATAAATTAAATAAAAAGCGGAAATTACATATAACATCTTTTTAGTTAGTTTTAAGTATTTAATTATTTTTTCATTACGTTGCAAAAGAATTATTTTATTAAATATGAACAAACATATTACAGGAACAAATAAACACCATGACAAACGAAATATTATTTCAAAAACCACCAAAAAATATTCTAACGGCCTAAGCCATATTACCGTTAACGGAAGAACATAGCAAATAGCAAAAGCTATCAAAAAAAGAATTATTACATCTTTTTC
>CAZGRH010000148.1:0-2750 GCA_964527005.1 uncultured Muribaculaceae bacterium
CAGGAGATTTTCGTTATGAAAACCGCTCGTTCCCCCCCCCTCGTAACGCATAAATTTTTCATTGTAGAGTAGAGTCGAGGAGAGCAAAATAAGCTCAAAAACGACACAAAGATTGTATTTCAAGATAGTCCGGCAAAAAAACGGCTTTTATTTGTAGGCAAAGTACACTTTAATTTGTAGGCAAAGTACAGAAATGCGAAATCTGTAAAGATGGTACCCGTCCATTCTGACTAAAATTATCAACAACGTCAATGCGTGGTCAATGCGTGAAAAGTCCCCTGTACCAAACACTTTCAAACGCTTTGCTTGTAGGCGAAGATACGTTAATTTATACAAAGATGCGCTCTAACGTCGGAGTAAAAAATACGTTCTAATCAGCAAAAACCTCAATAGAACTCCATTTAACGAATGGATTTATCCATCAATTTGCTACCTGCAATTATTTTTGATTATAAATCCTATAATGATTTTCTTTATTTGTCGAATACACAAATTTTACAAAAAACGGTATAAAATTACCCGATTTTTACAAATTTTTAGTGCAAAAACAAGGATTTTTTAGACATTTGCGATGGAAAAAAGTGCTTAAAAATTCAATTTGCATTAAAAGCTATAAATAAAAACAACCCGAACCGGCAAGAACCTTCGATTAACCTTTTACTAAAATCAATCGAAAAAACTTTTATAAACATCAAAAATAGCAAAATTTTGTATACAACCGATGTTTTTTAACGACACAAAATTAGCTAAAGAGCAAAACTTGACTTCAAAATCGTTTTTGTTTACATCTAGCAAAGCTATTCTTTATAATTTTTTTAGATTATTATTAGTTACAAAGGGGGCGTTAGTCGATTAAATCGCAATTAAACACCTAGAAAAGAAGCTTAAATCAATTTAACAAAGACAACACCTCAACCAAATGAATCTTAAAATCATTACTATCTTTCCGCAATTTTAACAGTTTTTCTATGATTTTGTACGTTTTACCACTGGAAAATATTTATGAAATACAGTTTCCCAACATTAAATCTATAAATTTTGCCGGCAACGTGTTTTTTTGCACAAAAACACCTATAATCGACTAACGCCCCCGCCCAAATAACATCTTTCCTCAGCAGAAATATGCTTATTTACGTAAAAATACTTTAACTTTCATCATATAAATCCGCTTAAAATTATTGATTTTTCGCAAAATATTAACAATTTCACTTTTTTAAATTAAGAATATGTTTTTATGTTAAAATCAAGCTATTTTTACACAAAATACGCTGATTTTCAGTATAATATATACTCATACGCATTAAATAAGCAAAATTTCTTACATATTAAGGCGCTTTTAATCATATAGAAAGCTAATAATAATGTTTTTTCGCTTTCAATGCCGTTACACTAATAAAATTCTCGACAATTGCTTAAAATTGCTCATTTCTTAGTAAAATACAGTAAAAATAATCTTTATTCTTATTGATAAAATCCGATATTTTTCTTTGTTTTAATGGTTTTTTAGGCTAACGCCCGCCACTAATCAGCTTTTTTACTTAAATTATTGAAAAATTTGCCATTAACGTAAGAAAAAAACTAAAAATAATTGATATTACCCTTTTTATGTCACTTTATCACCTGTTTTTGACTCTCTACTGCTGCACCTTTGCTTTATTTGTATTATATCGTACCCCGGTAAGCCGTTCACACTATAAATTTATGTTTTTATCCGACTAATATATTTATTAAAATAGCCTTCAGCAAATTTTCGTTATTTGCTTTACCGTTTTTCTCTTTAATCAACGCTTACTCCCAACAAGACCTGTTAATTTTGCGATTAGTTAATTTATTAGTTTTAGTCATTTATATTTTTGGTTGAAAATTTTTTGCCCAATCCCAAAGTTTTACACGCAATAAACCTCGATGCGTACAAGAATGAGCTTACTAAACCATAAGTGCACCCAATAAGCTTGTAATTATTTTTTTTGCACGTTCTCAGAAAAAACATCACAATTTTTGTTTAAGAAAAAACATTCTCCATTTTTTCTCAGCGCACCATTTATAATTATATTATAACTATTTTATCATAACTTGTTTGATTATGATTACATAACTTAATCAAGTTCACTATAAAACCTTTTTTTCTTTTTAGTATGTTTATCAAAAACAACCTCGGGATTCTCAAAATCGTCATAAAAAAATAACTTGACTTCCTCTATAACTGAAAATATAATAACGAGGACAGAATACATCCAAAGTTGTGTTGAAAATTATAACAAAATAACTCTTCGCCAACACCGTTTTCAACTTTAATAGCTTTTACAACCATATAAAACACCGGTATAACCTTGATAAAGATTATCGGCACCGATATCCGTCGCATGACGAAAAGAAGACAAATACACATTATAAACTGCAAAAGACGAAAAAGTAGCTAAACAACCATATTTTATCTGAAAAAAGCCGAATTTTCACAAAAATTTGAACCATTTTGTAAAATTTATTATACAAGTAAGCTTACTTATAAGGTTCTTTTCGTACCCGCATTTCAATGAACGGTCTCATTTATAACTTTTTTAGCAAATAACAAAAGAACAAGCATGCAAATTAAAATTTATTTTTCTAGCCACGTAATATTTTAATAAACATACGCGAAAACGGCAAAAATCATAGATAATTACGCCCGGTTGAGACGTTAAAAACAATATAACAATTCTTTTTCTTCACACAAGTAAATACCTTGCAGCCAATTAAGCTAAAACGAGCAA
>CAZGRH010000149.1:0-2694 GCA_964527005.1 uncultured Muribaculaceae bacterium
TATGATTTTATTGAATTATATTATAGTATGCCGAACGGAATTGAGGATTTTTTATGAAATGAAAGATTTTTTGTCGAAATATAGTAACCAAAATGAATTATTTGCGTATATTTCAATTGCAATAGCCGTATTATTATACGGTACAACGCTGACCGCAACTAAGATATGCATGCAATATTATTCTACTCCTCAATTAATGACATTTAGAATGCTGATTTCGACCGTTTTGTTTCTGCCCTTTGTTTTTACCGTTTATAAAAATATAAAAATTGATAAAAATGACATTGGTTTAATACTTTTAATGATGCTATGCGAGCCGTGTTTATACTTTTTATTTGAAACAAATGCACTAAAATATACAACATCAGGGCAAGCAGGTGTCGTAAGTTCTTTAGAACCCGTTATTTTAGTTATAGCCGCAAGAATAATTTTAAAAGAAAAATTTTTTAAAATAGTATATGCCGGATTATTTATTTCTATTGTAGGTTCTGTTTTATTAAGTGTAAATTCTGACGTATCGGAAGCAGCTCCAAATCCGCTTTTAGGTAATTTTTTAGAATTAATTGCAATTATTTTAACGGATACTTGTGTTATAACAACAAAATATCTTATGGATAAATATCCGCCATTTTTTCTTGCCGGAATTTCAGTAATAGGCGGTGCAATCTTCTTTACAAGCTTAAACATTGCTACCGGAGGTTCTTTTAATGTTGTTATAAATTCAAGTTTATTTATTGTTATTTATTTGGGAATATTAACAGTAGTTGCTTATGCTCTGTATAATTTTGCAATTTGTACACTGTCTGCAAGCAAATTTTCTCCGTTTTTATTTTTACTTCCGGTTGCCGCAGTGTTTTTTGGCTGGTTTTTCTTGGGTGAAACATTTAATATAAGACAATTTTCCGCTTGTTTACTTATTTTTGCAGGTATATATATTTGCCAAATTAATAATAAAAAGAAACTCGTTAAATTTAAAAACAGATTTCCGTCTTTAACCAATTTAATATTTTCAAGCAAAAAATAATATGTTCATGTTATAATCTACATGAACAGTCCAGAAAGAGAATTGAATGAAAGTCGGAATTCCAAGAGCATTATCATATTATGATTTTTTTCCGTTTTGGTACGGATTTTTTAAAGATTTAAATATCGAAGTTATTTTATCGGATGCAACAACAAAAAAAACAATGTCAGAGGGAGCTTTATTGGTTGTTCCCGAAACATGTTTACCGATAAAAGTATACACGGGTCACATTCTTAATTTGTTGGATAAAGGAATTGATAAAATTTTTGTTCCTTGTATACAATCGATTGCGCCCAAAATATATAATTGTTCAAAAATCAGAGGGTTACCTGATTTAATCAGGAATGTAGTAAAAAGACCTTTTACCATGATAGAAGCTACATTGGACAAATCAGAAAAAGATGCGGGTTTATATGACTTTTTAAAAGAAATTGCCGCATATTTCGGAATTTCCGACATGGAACGAATTAAAAAAGCTTCAAAACAAGCTTGGAAAGTTTATAACAATTTTCATGTTATGACAAGAAGTGGTGTTCCGTATAACAAAGCATTAAAATGTATTATTGACAATAAAGTAATTATTGCCGATAATACAAAAACTTATCCTATAAATATTGCTCTTATTGCTCACGGTTATAATTTATATGATGAACGTGTAAGCATGAAAATATTTGAAAAACTCGAAAAATTAGATGCAAAAGTATTCACGTCTTTGAATTTAACAAGAGAACAAATGCAAGAAGGTATTAATTCCATAAATTCAAAATTATATTGGGCAAATGAATATGAAATCACGGGTGCTGCTGCTCATTATATAAAAGATAAAAAAATAGACGGCATTATTACAATAAATGCATTCGGTTGTGGCCCTGATTCTTTAATGATTGAAAGAATATACAAATATGCAAGAAAACAAAATAAACCGATATTAACTTTATCCATTGATGAACAAACAGGTGAAGCGGGTTTTGTTACAAGACTTGAAGCATTTGTTGATATGTTGTATCGAAAAAAACGTTCTCAAATTATTAATAAAATTGACATTAAAAACACAAACAAAACTAATGAAAATTCAGACATAAAAATTTAAAAAAAGAAATGAGGAATGTTTTGTTCCTCATTTCTTTTTTAACAATCTATTATTAAAAAATTTTTATGTATTTTATTCATACAATACTTTTGCCCCAATTCCATTCGTCAGGCTCCAGTTTGAAAACCTGATACCATCTTTATCAATTCTTAAATCAAAACAATCTTTGCCAAATTTGTTAGGTCCTTTTGCACCATTCACATCTATATATATTTGTGCGCATTCATTGGCAACATAACTATACGGAATAGTATTCCCGTTTTCATCAGTTTTTGTAGTATGAATTTCTCTTGGACAACTAGGGTATTGCATTATTAAAAGGTGAGTGCCATCAGTTAAAATAATTTTACTATGAGAAATAAAACGGTCAATTGTTTTATTCTGATAAACGATTGGATAATAATAATCTTTACATGGAGCATTATAACCGTTATCACAAACTTTAATTGTATTTAAATTTTTTGATAAGTTTAGAGCAGATATGTAACTTGAATTCTCCGTATTAAATACAGCAAGATTATCACCTAACAAACCTTGTTCAACTTGTTCTTTTCTAATGGCATTATGTAAAGTTGAATAT
>CAZGRH010000150.1:0-2688 GCA_964527005.1 uncultured Muribaculaceae bacterium
CAAGTGATAGCAGTTTCAAAAGGGCTGATAAATCCAAATGAAAATGAAAGCAGAATTAAGTCTGCGGGTAAAAATTTATACGAAAGTACCCCGCTTATTTATGTTGAAAAAGGTGAAGATATAAAATTAAAAAAAAATTCGCCTGTTTTAATCACGGTTAAAGATGAGGATGGAAATGAATAAAGAGAATAATATATCAAAATTGTTATTTTTTGTCGGACTTTTTATTTTTTGTATAGGACTTTGTTGTATAAATTGCACTCCCGATAATGATTTATGGGCAAGATTACTTGTTGGTGAACATTTTTTTGAGAATTTCAATATATTAAAACAAGATTTTTTATCTTATACGCCAACACATAATTGGTACGACCATGAATGGGGCGCAAGTATTTTCTTTTACGGAGCTTTAAAATTTTTCGGACATAACGGGCTAATATTATTAAAAGGAATTCTTTTGGCAATAACAATGTTTTTTTGTTATAAAACCGTTGAATTATCAAATACAAAAAACACTGTCAGCTATAATATTCTGTATTATTTATTAATGGCTTGGTGTATACAAAAAAGTCTCGGACCTACGGTAAGATGTTTAATGTTTACGTGTTTATTCTTTTCTGTTTTTCTCTACATTTTAGAAAGAGCAAGAAATGATAAAAATAAAACATTAATTTTATTGCCGATATTAATGATTTTTTGGAGTAATATTCATGGCGGTTGTTTAAGCGGAATCGGATTAATCGGCTTATATATAGTTGGTGAATTTTTAAACGGAAAAGACGTAAAAAAATATATTTATACATTAATACCTACATTATTAGCTTTATTTATAAATCCTTACGGATTTGAATACGTAAAATTTTTATTTTTTGCAGGTTTAATGGATAGAAATCTTATTACGGAATGGTTCGGTTCATTCAGCAAAGAATATATTACCGATTATATAAGATACAAGTTTTATTTAGTGTTTACACTGTTGACAGGTATTATTTATATAATTAAAAATAAAATTAATTATCCGAAATTGGATAAAACAAAATTTTTAATTATTTTAACTTTAACTTATTTATCAGTAACACATATAAGACATCAATCATTTTTTATTTTGGCGACAGGAACATTGTTATATCAGGAATTTTATTCTTTATTAAATAATTTTACAACTTTTTTAAAAGAAAAATTAAATATTAAAAATGAAGAGAGTATAAAACATTTTGTTGTGTTAAAACAGATAATCATATATGTTTTAATTACGGTACTTTTATTGCCTTTAATAATCAAAAAAAATAAGACAATCAGAATAACCGAAACTAAATATCCGAGGTATGCAATAGAATTTATCAAAATTAATAAATTAAACGGTAATTTATTAATTAATTTCGGGTTTGGAAGTTATGCCGCATATAAATTATATCCAAATAATTTAATATTTATGGACGGGCGATATGAAGAAGTATATAATCCTGAATTATTGATAGAATTGCAAAATTTTCACATGTTGAAAGGTGATTGGGAAAAAGTCTTGAAAGCTTATCCAAAACCTGATGTTATGGTTTTAGAATCAAAATATCCTGTTTATAATAAATTTTTAAACAGTTCTGATTGGAAACTTATATTTTATAATCAAATAGGGGATGAAAAAGAAAATTATAATTATGGTGTTTTTGTCCCGACAGAACTTGTAAAAACAAAGTATTTATATCCGACTCCTGATATTGATTATTATAATAAAACTTTGTTTGACAAAATAATTAATTAGGGAACCGGTAAATAATTTTTTCGTCAATTATAAAAACAGTTGAGGAGAAAATTTACTATGAGTATACAATATGCCTATGAAGATTATTGTAAAAATTTTA
Source organism: uncultured Muribaculaceae bacterium (assembly GCA_964527005.1). GTDB lineage: Bacteria > Cyanobacteriota > Vampirovibrionia > Gastranaerophilales > Gastranaerophilaceae > Avigastranaerophilus. The sequence goes on from CAZGRH010000150.1 coordinate 1,860, forward strand.
CAAATTTTGATAATGAACAAGAACGGGAAAACACACCGGCTTTTAACAATATTGTATTTAAAGATGATATTTTACAAATGTATTTAAAAGATGTAGGCAAAGTAAAATTATTAAAACGTAAAGAAGAACAATCTTTGGGTAAAGAAATTTTGGGGGATTGTCCTCAAAAAGCAATTATTGCAAAGAAAAAATTAATTCAAGCAAATTTAAGACTTGTTATAAGTATTGCAAAAAAATATACGGGGCAAGGTGTCTTGTTTATGGATTTAGTGCAAGAGGGGTCGCTCGGTTTAATAAAGGCGGTAAATAAATTTGATTATTCTAAAGGTTTTAAATTTTCAACTTATGCAACTTGGTGGGTAAGACAAACCATTGCAAGAGCAATTGCAAATCATTCAAAAGTTATAAGAGTTCCCGTTCACATGTTGGATAAAATAAGGCAAATAAAAAAAGTTATTTATGAATTTAATTATGACTTTGGCAGAGAACCTACAATTGAAGAAATAGCCGAACGCACTAAATTGTCAACGGATAAAGTAGAAAAAGCGATGGATACTATAAAATTGGAGCCTGTAAGTTTGGATACTCCGATTGCGGATAATCTTTCTTTAGAAGATTATATTTCTGACGAAAAATATATTTTACCGGAAAATAACGTTCAAGTTACCATGTTAAAATCACAAATAAAATCTTTGTTAAAGAGATTGAATTCGAAAGAAGAAAAAATCATAATAAAACGTTTCGGATTGGATGGAAACAGACCGAAAACATTAGACGAATTAGGAAAAGAAATGGGTTTTTCAAAAGAACGTATAAGACAAATAGAATG
>CAZGRH010000151.1:0-2657 GCA_964527005.1 uncultured Muribaculaceae bacterium
AAAATAGAAGAATTTTGGTCTAAAGTCGGACAAAAAATATATGTATCCGCAACTACTTCCGATTTTGAAAAAACAACATCATCTCAATTGGTTGAACAGATTATCAGACCTACGGGTTTGGTTGATCCTGAAATTTTTGTTAAACCCACTTTAAATCAAGTAGATGACCTGCTTTCGGAAATAAAAGAAGTATCAAAAAAGAAAGAAAGAATTTTGGTTACTACACTTACAAAAAAAATGGCGGAAGATTTATGTGATTATCTATTACAATTAGGAATAAAAGTAAGATACCTTCATAGCGAAATAACATCGATAGAAAGAGTAGAAATTTTAAGAGATTTAAGACTTGGAGTGTTTGATGTATTAATTGGAGTTAACCTTTTAAGAGAGGGACTTGATATTCCTGAAGTATCTTTAGTTGCTATTATGGATGCGGACAAAGAGGGCTTTTTACGTTCCGAAACAAGTTTAATTCAAACGATAGGAAGAGCGGCAAGAAATGTTTGCTCTAAAGTAATAATGTATGCGGATAAAATTACGGATAGCATGGATAAAGCCATTAAAGAAACACAAAGAAGACGTGAAATTCAAATTGCATATAATAAAGAACATAATATAATTCCAAAAACCATAAAAAAACCGATTGAAAATAATTTACTTCAATTGGTTGCAAGTTATCGTAATATCGAAGATATAGTTGCGGAAGAAATGACAGAATATAATATTAGTAAAAAAGATTTGCCAAAACTTCTTGATAAGCTTGAAAAATCAATGAAAAAAGCCGCTTCAATATTGGATTTTGAACGTGCGGCAGAAATTCGTAATCAGATAAAAAAATTACGCAATTTATAATAAATTATTTTTTAATTCGGGTATTTCATCACCATATATATCTGAAAAGAATGAAAATATGCTTAAAATCGATACAATAATTAGTATGCTATGCAAAATTTGTACTGTTAAAATATCGTTTATTAATACATTTGCAGAAAGGTATAATAAATACCATAATAATGCTATTGAAAAAATGTACTGAATAACATAAGTATAACAAGCAAGAATAAAATTACCTGAAGCTCGAAATATTATGTTCCAATTAAACATATCCGAAATTCTTCCGTTTACGGAATAATAAATCATTGGTAAAAATAAAAAAGGAAGAAATATTGAAACAATAAAAATATATATAAGACAAACAATAAACGGTTCGGCAACTATTTTTTCGCTAAGTTCTTTTATTAATACAGTTAATATGCTTATTGGCAAAATAGTTGAAATAGTACAAAAAATTGCTCTTTTTATTATTGAGACAATATCTAAAAAATTAGGAAGTATAGGTGTTTCATTATGAATGTTTCTTGAAATCATTATTGATGATATCCCAAAATATATTGCAAGAAAAACAGAACAAATAACGCAAAAATTTAAAAAAGTAGTTCTTTCATATAAATTATTTTGAAGCATTAAAAATATGGGCAATGCCATGATAACTATTTTTACAAACCACCAAGAATCCGTTTTAAGATTACGAATTGAATTTATAACCGAAACCGACATTTTTATCTACCTTTCTTTCTTTTAATAATTCCCATTATAACGAATCCGTAAACTCTTCTCCTTTAATTTTAGAAATTATTTCGGTTACATCTTTATCATCCAATGTTTCTCTTTCAAGAAGTTCTTTAGCAATTGCATCCAGTAAATCTCTGTTTACCGATAAAAGATTTTTTGCATTTGCATAACTTTCATCAATAATTCGTTTAACTTCTCTATCTAAATCAGCAGCAAATTCTTCGGAAAAATCACGTGTTGTTCCGAAATCTCTGCCCATGAATACGTGTTCTTGTGATTTTCCATAGGCAATAGTACCCATTTTTTCGGACATTCCCCATCTTGTAACCATTTTTCTGGCAAGTTCGGTTGCTTTTTCTATGTCATTGGAAGCGCCTGTTCCTATTTTTTCAATTCCGTATACAATTTCTTCAGCGACACGACCGCCTAAAGTCATTGTAATTTTGGAAAGTAATTTCGTTTTGCTTAAATGTACTTTATTATCTTCCGGTTTTGTCCACGTAATACCTAACGCATAACCACGAGGAATGATTGTTACTTTGTGAAGTTCATCACAATCTTTTAATAATTTAGCCAAAAGCGCATGACCTACTTCATGATAAGACGTTATTTCTTTATCTTCATCGGTCATTACTTTACTTTTCTTTTCTATACCTGCAATAACTCTGTCAATTGCAGAATCAATCTCTTCCATATCTATCATTGATTTGTTTTTTCTGGCTGCAAGAAGAGCTGATTCATTTAACAAACTTTGTAAATCTGCGCCGGTAAATCCCGGGGTGCGTTTTGCCAAAACTTTTAAATCGACATCGGAATTTAACGGTTTCCCTTTTGCATGAACATTAAGAATTTGTTCTCTTCCTTTAACATCGGGCAAACTAACCATGATTTGTCGGTCAAATCTTCCGGGTCTTAAAAGTGCATTATCAAGGATATCAGGTCTGTTTGTAGCTGCAAGTATAATAATATTTGTATTCTCATCAAAACCATCCATTTCTACAAGTAATTGGTTAAGCGTTTGTTCTCTTTCATCATGCCCGCCGCCTAAACCTGCGCCTCTTTGACGACCTACCGCATCTATTTCG
>CAZGRH010000152.1:0-2615 GCA_964527005.1 uncultured Muribaculaceae bacterium
TTCTTTACTTACTCTACTTCATTTTGGAGGTTTACACAAAATTATTTATGATTTCGTTTATGCTAATTATTTGCAAAGTTCAACTCCCGAACTTGTTCCGAGTCTTATAGCGCCTGCATTTATAAGCGCAATTGCTTGTTCTTTTGTTTTAATTCCGCCTGAAGCTTTTATTTGTACATTTGTATTTTTTAAAGTTTCATGCATTATTTCTACATCTTCAACTTTTGCACCTACTCCGTTTTTTACAAAACCTGTAGATGTTTTTGCAAAATCTCCATTTGCTTTCGCAATTATTTTACAAGCAATTTTTATTTCTTCTTTTGTTAATAAATCAGTTTCAATTATGACTTTTAACGGTTTATCTTCACAAGCAGCTTTTACTGTTTCAATATCTTTTTGTGTATATGCATAATCTTTGTCTTTTATTGATTGAACATTTATTACCATATCAATTTCATCAGCACCTGATTCAATAGCTTTTTTTGTTTCAAAGGCTTTTACTTCGCTAAAACAAGCGCCTAAAGGGAAACCGACCACTGTAACAATTTTTACATCAGTATCTTTTAAATATGATTTTGCAAGTTCTATATTTGAACTGTTTATACAAACACCTTTAAAATTGTATTTTTTTGCTTCTTCAAACAATTTAATTAATTCTGCTTTTGTTGCATTTTGTTTTAATAATGTGTGTTCTATGTATTTTGTTAAATCCATTTTTTACCTTAAACTTTCTATTACCTGTGTTGTTTTAAACTTCTTAGGAGAATAATATTCAATATAATTTTTTAGTAAATTTATGCAAGTATCACAAATTTTTTCCGTAACTAAATCATCATATTTCGTATGAACATTAAAATTTTCTGTTAATAAAGTATTTAAAAATTCTAATATTTTTTGGGGAATTTTCACTTTTCTGCCAATGTCTTTTGCACATTCTCTGCAAAGTATTCCGCCTTGTTCTATCGAAAAATAACATTCATCATCAGAAATTTTAACACATTTTACACAGTTTTTTAATTCTAACGAATATCCGGTGATATTCATTATTTTAAGTTGAAATTTTAAAACAGATAACATTGTTTCCGTTTTTGTTTTTGCCTGTGAAATTGTGTTTAAAAAAATAAAAAACAAATTATAAATTTCTTCACTGTTTGGGTCATTTTCTATTCCAAAATTTGCGATAATTTCGCTACAATACATTGCATAAAATAATTTTTCCATATTTTTTCTTAAATTGAAAAAAGTATTAACGGCTTCTGCCTGACAGATTGTATCAAGATTTCTGCCTTTATTAAGCATTAATTTATTGGCGACTAAAATATCCATTCTTCCGCCGAGTTTGCCGTTCGTTTTTTTTGTTCCTTTTGCAACACCTCGCATTAAGCCTTTTTCTTTTGAATACATAACCATAATTTTGTCAGCTTCGCTGATATTATATGATTTTAAATTTATAACATTTGTCGTATATTTTTCGTGCATAAATAATTACAATTCTGTTTTTAATCCGCCGAATGTACTTGTTTTTGTTGTTGATGACGGTGAAAAAGCACCGGAATACACACCACGCATATAATGTTGTAATTCATTTTGGTTATCCGAATTTTCCAAAGCTACTTCTTGTGTAATTAAACCGTTTTTATACGCTTCAAATAATGCCATATTGAACGTAATCATATCATTGTATGAACCACGTTGAACGAGTTTATAAATTTCTTCCAAATCATCTTTTATAATAAAATCTTTAATTGTAGATGTTGAAAATAATATTTCACACACCGGTAATCTGCCTTTTCCTGTTGCTTTCGGTAATAATTTTTGTGAAACTGAACCACGGAACACTTCTGCAAATTGACTTCTTACTATTTCTCTTTCATGTGGAGGGAAGAAACTTAAAATACGGTTTATTGTTTGTACTGCGTTAAAAGTATGTAATGTTGCAAAAACCAAATGTCCTGTTTCTGCGGCATGAAGCGCACTTTGGACTGTTTCCATATCTCTGATTTCACCGATTAAAATAACATCAGGGTCTTGTCTTAATGCAAATTTTAATCCATCCAAATAACTTGTTGTATCAATTCCTATTTGTCTTTGGGTAAATATTGATTTTTCACTTTGAAATACATATTCAATCGGATCTTCAACCGTAATAATATGTTTTTGTTGAGTTTTGTTAATATTATCTAAAATGGAAGCGATTGTAGTTGATTTACCGCTGCCTGCAACACCTGTTATTAAAACAATACCATTGTCAAATTTAGAAAATTTGGAAATACTTGCCGGTAATAATAATTCGCTGAGTGTCGGAATTTTATAAGAAACTAAACGGATAGTCATTGAATAATTTCCGAAAGACATTGCCACATTCACCCTAAAACGGCAAACATTTGGGATTTCAAACGGGAAGTCGGAATCAGAAGACGTTAAAACAGTATCTTTCATTGCCGCAGGCGCAATTAAATTTATATAATTTAGCATCATTTGATTTGTGAGCGGCTGCGCATTAATTTTTACTATTTTGCCGTCAACACGAAATGATGGTGCTTGCCCGACTATAAAATGAACATCCGAAGCATTTAGTTCTAAAGCTTTTTTTAAATAAAATAATATATCTTTTT
>CAZGRH010000153.1:0-2586 GCA_964527005.1 uncultured Muribaculaceae bacterium
AAATCAAATTCACGAGTTTCGGGATTCATAACAACGTTTTCAACCAAAGAACCGAATTTGATTGCATTGTAAATATCAGGTTCATTTTCAGCTGATAAGTTAATACATTTTGCGTAGCAACCGCCTTCAAAGTTGAAAATACCGTCAGGTGACCAACCGTGTTCATCATCACCGATTAATTTTCTTGACGGGTCAGCTGATAATGTTGTTTTACCTGTTCCTGAAAGACCGAAGAATACTGCAGTTTCGCCTGTTGCCGGATCCATATTTGCGCTGCAGTGCATAGGTAATACATTTTTCTTCGTCATGATGAAGTTCATTGTAGCGAAAACACTTTTCTTGATTTCTCCTGCGTATTGAGAACCGCAAATTAAAATCAAGTGAGCTTCATAGTCGATAATTATAGCAGCTTCACTGTTTACACCGTCAACTTCAGGGTCACATTTAAATCCCGGAGCACATAAAATTGTGTAATCAGGTTCGCCGTATGTTGCTAATTCTTCAGCAGTCGGACGAATTAACAATTGGTGAATAAACAAGTTTTGGCTTGCCAATTCGTTAACAACACGGAATTTTTGAGTATAAGTTTTGTCTGCACCTGCAAATCCGTCGAAAATAAATACTTCACGATTTTGTAAATATGCAGCAATTTTACCTTTTAATGCATCAAATTTTTCTTGACTGATTGGTCTGTTAACTTTACCCCAAGCTATTTCGTTATGAACACCTTCAGAATCAACAATAAATTTGTCTTTAGGTGAACGACCTGTGTATTTTCCTGTTGTAACAACCAATGCACCTGTATTACACAAAGTACCTTCGCCTCGTCTTAAAGCGGCTTCGGTTAATTGAGCCGGAGTTAAGTTACGATAAACGGCTTTAGGTCCGATAATACCCAGTTTTTCAATACCATAAGTTTCCATAAGTTTTCTCCTTTATTTTTAGGTATATATATTTAGTGTATCATAAACACGAAAAAATCAAGCAAAAAAAAAGAGGAATTTTTTGAAAAATTTTTCCTCTTTTTTCTATTTTGAATAATATTAATTTGTAAAAAATTATCCGATAACTGGTGCCGTAAATGTTCTTGTAGCAAGTTCTTTATCTAACATGTATAAACAATTATTGTCATTACATATTAATTTTAAAGTTTTTAACACATTTCCGACATTTGCTTCTTCTTCAACCTGTTCTTTTACGTACCAATCAAGAAAAGAAACTGCAGCTCTGTCTTTTACTTCGTCAGCAACATCGACAAGGGCATTAATTCTTTCCGTAACAAATTGTTCGTGTTTTAAAATATGTTCAAAAAGCTCTAACGGTGAATTCCAATCCGTTTCGGGTTTTTCAATTGCTTCAAGAGTAACTTTTCCTCCTCTTTCGTGTAAGTAGTTAAAAAGTCCCATTGCATGGGCATGTTCTTCTTGCATTTGAACATTCATCCAGTTTTTAAATCCTTGTAAATTAAGTCTTTCAAAATATGCGAACATAGACATGTACAAATATTCAGAATATAATTCTTTGTTTATTTGGTCGTTGAATGCTTTTTCTAATTTTTCATTTATCATTTTAAATTACTCCTTTTCTACATTTAATTGTTATTATACAAAAAATACATTAATCTGTTTTATAATTTAATTGTATTATTTTCTGTATAAGAATTTTTTTTGCTTTTTGTAAATATTTAATATTCATAGCTCACTTAATATTTTTTGCAACAAAGAAACTGTATTATACTGCTCAATTTATGTATTGCCGTATATTTATTATTTATAACAATCAAAATTTTACACAATCACTAAAATTCAAGCAATACTTGATTTTTTCGGGGGGGGGGGGGTATAATTGAGTTTAAATGGAATTAAGGGTGATTTTTTACCAAAGGATGGAAAAAGTAATGAAGAAGAAACAATTATGGGCTTTTGTATTATTGTTATTTGCAATATCCGTAAGTTCACAAGCAAATGCACAAAGTCGCATTACTGTTAATAATGGTGAAACAAAAACAATTTCATCAGGAACGGTAACCGGAGTTATTTCAAATGAAAGAGGCGGTGCAATTTATTCTGAAGGTATTTTGAATATTATAGATTCGGAGATTTCAGGAAACGCAAGTACTATAACCGACGGAATTGGCGGGGCGATATCTTCTACAAAAGGCGGTGTATTAAACATAGAAAACAGTAAGTTTGTAAGCAATAAAGCTGATTGGTACGGTGCTTTTGATGCAGGTTTGTCAAGCAATGGAACAACCATTAAAAATAGTGAATTTAATTATAACGAAGCCCTTGCAGGCGGTGCTATAGGTAACTTCTCAAGAAATGCCGAAATGACTATTGAAAACACTAAATTTGTTGGCAATAAAGCAACAATGGTTGATGATGGTGGCGGTGCCATGTTGATTGGTTCCGAATCAAAAACAATTATCAGAGATTCGTATTTTGAAAACAACTCTTCTGCGAGTATAGGCGGTGCTATTGCTACAAGAGATATAACAAAAGGTAACAACTCTGCAGCAAAACTGGATATTGAAAATACAACATTTGTAAACAATACAGCTGCAAGTGACGGCGGTGCAATTTATAA
>CAZGRH010000154.1:0-2563 GCA_964527005.1 uncultured Muribaculaceae bacterium
TCGTAATTATCGGTATTATTTCTGCAATTACCGTGCCAACACTGTTTGCAAATCATAAATGGCAAGAATATAAATCTGCCCTAAAAAAAGCGCATTCAACTTTAAATAATGCGGTTAATGCTTATTATTTAGAAAACGGTACATTCCCTCTATGCGGAATTTGGGATGCCTCCCCTTATGGCAGTGTTGTTTGCGCTAATTGGAATGAAAATGGTACTTGCGGGCACTGGACTTTGGCTGACGGCAGTCCGTATCCTGCGGATTATTCGTCCATTAATACCGATTGCACATCATTATGGCAATCATTCCAAAAGACAATGCAGGTACAAAAAGTTTGTGATACTCATGCTTTGGCGAATGGTTGTATTCCTCGTTATAAAACCCGAGAAGAAGTTTACAGAACAAAAAACCCCGATAAATCAGATGTTGAAGTAAATCGAGCATTAGCCAGTGATAATTATTTTGAAGAAAACATGTTTAATCAAGGTGCAATAATTTTAAATGATGGAATGATAATTTTTAAATCAAATAATTCACATCCGTGGACAATCGGAGTAGATGTAAACGGAATGAAAGGTCCGAATAAATGGGGGCATGACGTGCACATGTTCAGATTATATATAAAAAACAAACAATCTACTCCACGATATATTCCACTAAATTATATGGTAGATAAAGGTGGCAAAGGTGCACAGACATTATTGTATGGGAAAGATTGATAAAAAATATATAAAAAAACTCTAAAATCAATTTAAGATGATTTTAGAGATGAAGATGTAAATTATATGATTATTTTTAATACATATCTTTCATTTGTTCGACATATTCGGGATATTCTTTTAAAAATTCATATAATCCCATAACTTTTTTTACGTGATTTTGAGTTTCTTGAATATTAGGAATTTCGAAGTCTGCCTTTTTTACGGTACCCGAGCCGGAATTATAAGCAGCGACAACTAATTCTTTTGTTATTTCTACGGAACCTTTCCGATAAGTTTCCAATATCATTTGATTACGTTTATAACACATTGCGCCAAGATAAATATTATCTTCAGGATTATTTCTATTTAATTTTCTACCTAACGTTTTAGTCAAATTATAACCGTAATACTCATTTACATCTTGTTCCGCAACAGACATAATACCCGCAAAACCTACCGCACCACTTTTACTTGCGGCATTATAATTTCCGCTTGACTCGTTAAATATCATTGCAACAAGCATTTCAGGTTCAATTACTTCTTCAGAAGAAGTAACATTACCGTATTTATCACCGTTTACAGTGTCCGACTTACAAACTTCTTCAATTTTATCATACAAATTATATCCCAATTCTTCACTTGTATTTTTAAAATTTGAAATCATTCCGTCAGCAGTAAGTGCAAAAATATAATCTTTTTTCGCTTTTTCTTCATCAGATAAATTCTCTATCGAACATAATCTTAATAATTCACTTGACAATTCTTTTGAGGTATAAGAATTTACTTCTTGAACTATATTCGGATAATTTTGTTTGATAGTTGTTTTTAAATCCGTTTTATCAGTATTATTAACAGAATTATAAATTGAATTATTTGTTGAATTATCTTCGGGAGTATATACCGGTCCTACTATTTCTTCAGGCGAAACACTACTTACGAAGCCTGAAAAGAAATCAAACTCTTTATCTTTTGCATACTTACCAAAATTTATTTTACTTGCAGAACTGTTTACCATCGCAATAGATTCGTTATTTTTACTTTTAATAGTTATATTATCTGCATTTTCAATTACTAAAGTACCTGATTGAGAATCAATAAAAATATTCGCATCTTTATCTTTTTTGCTTACCTTTATAGTCGTTCCGTCTTTAGTTTTATATATATCTTTACCCCAATTCCAAAAACTAAGCAATCCGCCAAATAACGATTTTTTCTTTTTTTCTACTTTTTTATCGCTTTCATCATAAGTATATTCACAAAGATTATCATTTTTAAACAAATCTTCGGGAATTTCATCTTCTTCCCGTTTTTTTGAATAATACTCAATATTATTTATATTCACTCCGTTAATTTTTGAAACATCATACTCAGACATAAGAAAACACTCCATAAATTACATATCTATAATTTCGGATTAAACATATTTTTTCTTAATTAAAAATATTATTAAATTTACAATAATTTACAAAAAATCAGGAGGTTAAAAAACCTCCCGATAATTTTTATAAAAACGGATTTTCTAAAATAATTGTTTGCTCTCTATCTGCCCCCACACTTATAATTTTAATCGGAATACCGACAAGTTCTTCCAATTTTTTTAAGTATGCTTTTGCATTTTCAGGCAATTCATCAAACGTTTTAACATTTGAAATATCCGAATTCCAACCCTTATATGTTTCATATATCGGCTCTAAATATTTATGAATATTAATGTTAGTGGGATAATCTTTGTAAATTTTATTATCTCGTTTATCTTTGTATGCTACACAAACTTTTAATTCATCAAAATCATTAAACACGTCAATTTTTGTAATTGCCATTTCTGTCAATCCTCCGACAAGTGCGCAATATCTTGATAACAC
>CAZGRH010000155.1:0-2558 GCA_964527005.1 uncultured Muribaculaceae bacterium
GTTTCTAATAAAGTTATAGTATTATTTTCTTGTGTTTTTATCGATTTAATATTTTTAATCATGTTTGCCTCAAAAATTATTGTTCATCATCTAATTTAATTCTTGAAAGTTTAACTATTTCTTCGAAATCGGAATATTTTAAAGAAAGTTCGTTAAATGTTCCGACATCAACAAGTTTGCCTTGTTTTAAATAAACAATTCTATCGCAATTTACAAGAGTAGATAATCTGTGAGCGATTGCAATAATCGTTTTGTTACCTTTAATTTCCGATATAACTTGTGTTAATTTGTTTTCAATTTTTACATCCAAATTTGAAGTTGCTTCATCAAGAACAATAATATCGGGTTTTCTGTATAGAGCACGGGCAATTCCTATTCTTTGCATTTGTCCGCCTGATAAACCGCTGCCGTCTTGTTTTAATTCCAATCCTAAACCATATTCCGTTTGTTTAAGTTGTTCATATAATTGTGCTTGCTTTAAAACCGTATCGGCAGTTTCTTTATCTATGTCTTTTCTTTCTACACCCCAAGCAACATTTGAATAAATATCTCCCTCAATTGTACATATTTTTTGAGGAACATAACCTACAATATTTCTGAATTGTGCAAAATTTTCAATATTTAATTCTTTGTCGTCTATATATATTTTTCCGTCATAATTTAACAAGCCTAAAATACAATCTATCAAAGTACTTTTGCCTGCACCTGATAGACCGACTATTCCTATAAATTCACCTTTTTTTATGTCTAAATTTATATTTTGCAAAACATCATTTTTTTTATCATAAGAATATGACAAATTCCTTATATGAATTGCATCATTAAATGCCATTTTTTCAACAATATCTGTATTTGATGAGTATTCATATTTTCTGTATTCATCATAAGTATCAAAAAGTTCATCAATATTTTTAGTATAGATATTTATATAATTTAAATACATTTGATTTTTATAAATTTGAGGAACAATACGATAAATCGCAATAGCAACAACCCCAAAAGAAATTAAAACATTAGACGGATTTGCCCCGTATTTTGACAATATACCAAAACATAATATTATCATTGTAATTATAAAAATAATTTCAATTATATATTGAGGTATAAGCGGAATTAATGTTATTTTTTCGTTATACGGAATCATACGTTCCGAAATATTGTGAAAAAAGTTGTAAAAAAATTTTTGACATCCGTTAACTTTTATATCTTTAATACAGTTTAAACTGTTAATAACTGATGTATACGGGCCGTTTGTAAGTTTATATTTTTGAGTACCGAGTTTATTTGCCATTCTGTTAAAAAAACCGCTTTGCAAAGAACCTGCAACCGCAAAAAAGGCAATTGCAATCAACGTATGAGCAGGCAATAAAAATACTAAAACAGAAAATATCAACACAATAACTAAGGTATTTGAAATAAATGAAATAGCTTTAAAAATGTAATATTGCATTACTTTGTCTATATTATCGTTAATTGTATTGATTATATTTAATTTTCCATGTTGTAAATCCGCTTCATAAGGGGAATATAAGAAAAAATAAAGCATTTTTTCTTTAATATCAAGCCCCCATTCACTTATAAGTTTATTTTGATGATATGTAATATAAATACAATAAATATTTTTTATGACAATTATAGCGGCAATTAAAAAACCTATTGCCAAAATCATATTGTTTATTCCGCTGATATTATAATGATATTCCAAATAAACTGCTACAGGATTATTTACAACTCTGTTCGGATTAACCAAAATCATAATAAAAGGAAATACAAGAACAACTCCTAAAAATTCCAATAAACTGCTCATAAAAGACATAAATAAAATTTTTATAAGTTGCTTTTTATATCCTTGACCAAAATACTTTAAAAATTTATTAAAACGTCCAAAAAACATAATGTTCCTCTTTTATGAAAAAATTATATCATATCAATCAAGATTTTTTTGAACATAAATGTTTTCGTCGTTTTTTAATAATTCTGTAATTTCAAAGAAATTTTTATTTTTATAAGAATATAAATTTGCGGTTTTAGCCGTTTTTTCTCGTATAGTATAATCATTTGACAGTGCGGTTTTTCTCAAAATTTTAATTAATTCCTCTGTCGGAGTTGTATCTTGTGCAATATTTATTAAAGCTTCTAAATTCCAATAAAGATTAAAATTTTTTTTGTTTTGAACATAAGAACGATTTTTTGCGGTTTCATCAATATTTGATAATGTATTTTCTATTTCTTTGATTATATTTGAATAAAGAAATTCTTTATCTTCCGTAAATTTAATAATGTTTACAACATTTCTTGATACAGACGGATTAATATCAACTATTCCTTTTATAAAAATCAATAAAATTTCTTTCGTCTGAAAAAATTTTCTGTAATGAATTTGTGATATTAAATCTAAAATTTTAAAAGAAGTTGTTTCTCTTATCGGACCTGATTTTCCTGTAAGATTACTTACCAAAATATCCGCATCAAATTGCGAATTTATTTGATTTAATTCAATTAAACATAATTGCTTTTCAATATCATTTTCGGAAGATAGCACAGAAATAATATCATCA
>CAZGRH010000156.1:0-2520 GCA_964527005.1 uncultured Muribaculaceae bacterium
TTGACAATATTTTCATCTGTAATAATATTGTTGTCAATAAGTATTTTCATTTTTTTGTTCAATATAAAATGTAGTAAATTTGTAGTATTTTCAAAAATAGACACAAAAAAATACGCCCGGAGCGATTCGAACGCTCGACCCACTGCTTAGAAGGCAGTTGCTCTATCCTGCTGAGCTACGGACGCATACAACTAATTATTTTGTTTGTACACCGATTTACCTCGGTTACTTATATATTAAAACATATAAATTTTATATTACAAGAAATTTTTATTCAAATTTATTACAAAACGCAATACTTTGTTTTATTTAAAAATAAAATTAAGTGTAATATGGCTTGATAAAAATGTATTTGTTGTTTCGGTAAAATTTCGCAATCTGAGCAAAACAGGAAAATATGTTATACCTCTAAAATATTGCCATGACATAATAAAAATGTTACAGAAAAATAGGAAATTCTTTATGTGGTATATCAATGAAAATATCGCAAAATTATTCGGGTTAATTAATTTTGCATAATAAGAATTGATTATACAATTGTACTCCACAACAAAAACATAGGGATATTTTCAAAATAAATCCAACCAAGGGGTGGCATTGTACCGCCCCGTTTTTTTGTAAAAATTTTAATTTTATAAAAAACTTGATGATATTTGTTTTTTTAGATATAATAATTTTGTAGATGTATAAATGTTGCTGCTCAACAAAATATGTACGTAGATTTTGTTTTTTTGCAGAGAACTACAAAAAGAGATTGAATGACTGTTTGTAATTTTAATTTTAAGTATTTGAAAGATAATTCTACTCCCGGAAGTTGGAGAAGAGGATATGAGTACCACCAAAAGTCGCAAGTGGCTTCTTTTGAGGTGGAAAAAACCGGAATAAAAGCTAAAGTAAAGGGTAATTTTAAGTCTTTTTACAATGTTGAATTAAAATTTAAAAAAGGCAGTGTTGAACCAACTTGTTCTTGTCCGTTAAAAGAAAAATGGTGCAAGCATGCTATTGCGGTTGCTTTAAAAACAATAGAAGAACATGCTTATGATGAATTTTTAAAACGTCGTTTTAAAGTTGCGCCTGATTACTCCGATAAAGAAACCGAAATGAATTCTAATCCTCAAGGCGGTTATGTTTTTCATTTTAACGCAAAAAGACGTCAAAATTTCTTTTCGATTTTGGTAATGGACAGAAATACGGGGAAAGTTATAAGAGATATTGAAGCTTTATTAAAAGCCGTTATTGCCGCACAGAAAGCTGATGTTAATTTTGAATTGAATAATTCACAAAAAATAGAATTAGCAATTTTTCAGTTACTTTTAAAAAATTCAAGATTAGATAAAAAAGCAGGATGGTATGATATACCTATTGCTAAATTTGACGGATTTTTCCGGTTATTGGCAAAAGCTGATGATGTAATTGACGGAAAATCAAAACAAAAAATTGCATTTGGAAGCGAAGAATGGAAATTATCTTTGGCGGTTAATTTTTCAATGGTGGGAAATGTTTTACTTTCTCTATATTGGCAAAGACCTGATAAAGATGATATTATTCCGTTTGAGGAAGTTCGTTATTTCTCTCGTCAATTAAAATGGGGCAGATATAAAAATCGTATATTTCCGATTAATGTGGCATTATCTAACTTGCCTCAAAATTTGATAAAAGCTACTTTTACCGATGTTAAAGATGCTGAGGTTGCTAAATTTCTGTATGAAGAACTTCCGAAATTGAGAAATTTAATTCCTTGTGAAGTTTCTGAAATAATTGATAAGCTTACATTAGAGCAAAAACCACCGATAAATGTTGTTACTATGGGGTTGGATTATGACGGTGCATTAAAGGCGGAACTTGAATTTGATTATGACGGGACAATTGTTCCTTATTCCAAATCAGCTTCTAAAAGTCCTTATGTAACAATAAAAAAGCCAAAGGAAGATTTATTATATTGGGTCAAAAGAAATATTCCGCATGAAGAAAAATCGTATCAAATGCTTTTGGCATGCAGGTTTGCTCCAATGCAAACAAATAATTTGGCATTGGAAAAAGAAAATGCAATTGATTTTTATAATTATTATTTAAAAAGAGCAGGTGAGGGTTGGCTTTTTAAAGAGAAAGATGACATGTCATTTTTTAAATTAGCGGCTAAACCTTTTGAATTAGTTGCGGATATTGATTTTTCACTGAATTCTACCGATAGTTTTGAAATTGATTTGTACGGCAGAGTCGGTGATGAGATAATCTCTTTTGATGAAATTTATGACTTGATTGTTGAGGGTGATAAATATTTAAGAGTAAAAAATCACGGGTTTGTCGAAGTCCCGGGACAAGATATATTTTCGTTGTTAAAAGCTTTTAACACTTTTGAAGTTTATAAAAACGATGAAAATAGGTATATTATAAAAACTTATCGTGCCGGTTTACTTTCGGAAATGCAAAATTTAGGAATTAAATTAAAAATGAGTCGACGTTTCTCGACATTTTGGAAACAAATTTCTACATTTTCGACAATGGATAATGCGCCTTTAC
>CAZGRH010000157.1:0-1316 GCA_964527005.1 uncultured Muribaculaceae bacterium
GTGGTATCCAATAATGTCCCTTTCAATTTACCGTCTTCATATCGTATATTTATAATATCCGCTTTTCTGAATGAATAATTCAAATTTACTGTTGACACGAAATTTAAACTTGTCGAATACATCTTTGAAGGATTTTCCTTTAATAGCGGTTTTATTTTCTTTACCAATGTTAAAGCCTCGGAAGAATTTTTTATTGATTGCGAAGCAGATGAATTTATCGGTAATAAAACGCCCCTTACATCTGTTTTTCCCAACTGAGTTTTCACTTTATTTAAAACTGCAGACTTATATTCTTCAGACAATTCATCAGGATGATTATATACAGCTTTGCTTTCCGGCGCCGCCTTTTTTAAATCAACATTCGGTTTTGATATATCTAAAATTAACCGGACTTCTTTTCCGAAAAATACCCCAATCACACGAGATGCCCAAGGACCGGCTTTCATGTATAATCCGAGCAAAAATCTAAATTCTTCTTTCGTTAAATTTTTCAGCAAATATTGCGCATAATCAGAAAAAACAATTTCTTTATCTTTATTACTATTATAAATTTTCTTCACTACGCTAGCGAATGCTTTAAAAAAGTTCAAATCCGCCGAAAGTAGTTTATGAGATTGAGTACCATTCATTAATTGCAAATTATTCAAATTTTTAACCTCGAAACTATCACCAAGCATACCATTTTTAAAAATCGAATTATACGGATTTGAAATATCATTTACTTGCTTATTCTTAAAATCAGAGTCGTTATTAACTTTAGCTTTTTGCGCATATAATTCATACTTATCATTAGGATATTTTTCGTAATATTGTTTATCATTACCGTATAAAACATCTGCCCTTTCTTTCATTTTTCTGTTTTTGGCTTCTTCATCATCCAAAAAGCTTTTATATTTCGATTTCTCTTTTTTACCGACAATAAAATCATCATTATTATTTGCAATTTTTAAATAAGGTACATTTGTCGAATATCCGTTTAAATTTGTAAGATTTTGCGACTGACGAGGAACCGGAATATATTGTTTTTTTCCGTTTGAATTTTTTGCCGTCACACCTCGAGTGTCTAACGGCAAATTTCTTCCCGCTTCTTGCATACCAAACCGAGAATTTCTTATATCATTTAAATCACCAACAGAAAAACCAACATTTAAATCATTAATTTCTTTTGCTGTTACGTCAATTATATCCGATAACCGTTCAAGCGCATCAACGAAAAAATCCCCAATTAAAAATTTATTATGCGAAACTCCGCCTTTAAGGACTACTTTATTTTCACTCATTTTAAACCTTTCAATTATTCTAAACACTATTTTGAC
>CAZGRH010000157.1:1416-2474 GCA_964527005.1 uncultured Muribaculaceae bacterium
GCATTTATTTCTGAAAGTATTTATATATAAATTTTATGAATTTTAAACATAAAAAAAGAACGGGTGACAATCCCCCGTTCTATGGATGAACAGTTGCCCCCAACAGTTCATCCTTAATAGTCTAACCATGTTTCATTATATACGATTTAAATGCAAATTCCAATATATGGCACATTGATTTATAACATATTTTTACATTTATATGTAGAATATGCAATTATAACAAACTTTCAAAGCCGTCTATTCTATGATGTGCCGATTTTACACTTTGTTCAACCGCAACCATTCTTTCTATCAACGAATTATGCTTATCTTGTTTTTCCTCCAAACGATTAATATGCTCCTCAATATACTTCAAACTTTTTGTATAACTTCCTATCGCAATTCCTGCCGAAATAATATTAATTATTAACAACAATATAAATTCGTTTGTCAAAGACATTGCCAACTCCTTTTGTTAAAAATTTGGAACACATCAACACACCATGCCATTACATTAGCTTTAATGGTATTTGTACCTTGTGATTTTATTTTTTCTCTGAAAACAAGAGAAGTTATCCTCCTATATTCTTTTACGGTCATTTTATTTTTTAACACTTCATTTAAAATAAAGTATTTAAATTCAAGCATATAATCATGAACCATAGAGGCGACTAAAAAATCATTATCGGTTCGAGAGCCGATAATTCTCCAAAATATTCTTGGAATGTCTGCCCCGTTCCATGTATAACCTGACGGAATTATAAATGAAAATTGATTTTTTGTAGTAATTACCGTAACTTTTAGTGTATTTTTAAGTTCAAAAGGATATTTCTTTTTGTTAGTTTTAACATCACTTGTATCATAATCGTGAATTACTCTTACAAATACAACCGGTTCTTGAGAAAACTCTACTGCTTTAACTTTTTCTTTACTCATCTTTTACACCTCGGTTTCATCAATTCCGACATTTTCAGGCTCTTTTTGAGAAGATATTAAAAATGTTTTATTCTCAAACAAATAGTCCAATTGTTCGGATGTTAATCCGAGTTGAAGTCCGACTTCATCTATCAACGGAT
>CAZGRH010000158.1:0-2467 GCA_964527005.1 uncultured Muribaculaceae bacterium
CAAAAATTATTATTTCTGAAGGTTTATTTACGTTAACTGACAAAATAAAAAATGCTTTTGATTTTAAAATTTATGTTGATATTAAAAGTGAAATTCAAAAAGAAAGATTTTTTGTTCGAGCAAATGAAAGAGGACTCGGAAATTCAGCACATAAAATCTATGAAAATGCATCAAATAAAGCTGATATTTATATAAGACCATGTCGTGAAACCGCAGATATAGTCTTATCAGGAGAAGCGCAACGCTCAGGATATAAATTATTTTTAAACAAAATTATTTTATTAATCGAACAAAAATATTTTTCTAAAATCGGGTAGTTATGGAAGTTTGTTTATATTTCGGTAGTTTTAATCCTATTCATAATGCACACTTAGAAGTGGCAAAATATGTGCATTCAAAATTAAATGTTGAAAAAATCGTATTTATTCCTGCATTTATACCGCCACATAAAGATTTAAAAGATTTTGACGGTGAAAATGCAATGCACAGACTAAATATGGTTGAACTCGCAATTAAAGAATATCCTTTTTTTGATGTTTCGGCAATTGAATATACCAGAAATAAACCCAGCTATACTTATGATACAGTCGTACAAATTAACGAAATAGTGAAACCAAAAGAAAAAATCCACATTATTATCGGAACTGATGCTTTTATAAAAATAGAAACGTGGCATAATGCAGATAAATTAAAAGAATTAGTCAATTTTATTTTATTCATCAGAAAAGATAATTTTGATGAAACTCCGTTTAAAATTTTAAAAGAAAAAGGATATAATTATAAATTAATGATGATGCCGTATTTCGACATTTCTTCAACTGAAATAAGAAATAAAATTCGACAAAATATAGATGTTAGTGATATACTTCCTAAAAAAGTAGCGGAATATATAAAGCAAAACAATGTATACTAAATATAATATTGAACAAATAAAAGAAAAACTTAAAATTTGTCTTTCTGCCGAAAGGTATGAACATTCAATCGGGACAATGGAAAAAGCAATAGAACTTGCAAAATGTTTTGGTGAAAATGTGCAAAAAGCAGAAATTGCAGGATTATTACATGATTGCGCAAAATGTTTAACGAAAGAAGAGCTAAAAAAATATACGAAAATTTTTGATGAATGTGAAAAACTCAGTTCTAAAACTTGGCACGCACCTGTAGGCGCAATTCTTGCAAAAGAAATATATGCAATTGAAGATGAACAAATACTTTCGGCTATTCGTTGGCATACTATCGGCAAAAAAAACATGTCTGATTTTGAAAAAATAATATTCCTTGCCGATAAAATTGAGGACCGAACAAGAGAAATTGAATATAAAATGCCGATACAACAAGCTTTAAATAAAAATAACAATTTAGATGAAGCAATGTTAAAAAGCTTTGAATTAACAATTTGCAGTTTAACAAAAAGAAAATTGCCCATTTGCTTTCAAACCGTTGATGTATATAACAGTTTTTTAAATATTCAAAATTAAAAAATTAAAATTCAAATACATTGCAAAAATTATCCATAAAAGATATGGAATTAATAGTATTGCCGCAAGTTTTGAATGTTTATAAAAAGCAATTATTGTTGCAAAAACAAATATTCCCATTAAAAAAACAATAATCATTGCAATTCTTATATTTTGCATTTGAAAAAAAGCCCGTATCCAACCGAAATTTAAAATCAATTGCAATACAAAAAGTGTAAATGCCGCTTTTTTATTCCTGTTTGTTTCGCTTCTTAAAAAAAACAACAAGGAAATTGCCATCATTATATACAAAACTATCCATACTTGAGTAAATATCCGTGACGGAGGGGTTAATTCCGGCTTATTTAATGTTTCATACCAAGTCATATTCATCATAATATTAATTTATAATTTATTATTTTTAAAAATTCATTATACATACGATTAATTCCGATTGTTGAAATAAAAATTTTTTAATTGTAATTTATTCTTATGTTTTATTTAATCATAGCCACAATATGTTTTTCTTTATCATTCGGTTTAATAAAAAACCAACTTTCAATATTACCAAGCGAATTTGTTGTATTATGCAGAGTATTAATAGCTTCAATTATATTTTTACCGTTTGTAAAAAAATTAACGATAAAAAAACATTTACAAGCAATGTTAATCGGAGCAATACAATTTGGCATTATGTATTTATGCTTTATTAAAGCCTTTAAATATTTACAAGGAAACGAAATTGCTGTTTTAACAACAACCACACCAATTTTTGTTGCACTTTGGTCAATAATGTTCAAAGAAAAATTTAAACCAGTTTACATTCTTTGCATTTTAATGTCTGTTATTGGTGCAGGAATTATTGTTTGGAAAAATATTTCTTTTGACATGATTGTCAAAGGAGTAATTTTAATGGAAACTTGTAACTGTATGTTTGCTCTCGGACAAGTTTTGTGGAAAAAATATATAAAAGAAGAAAGCTTAAACATAATGTTTAGTGCATATTTTGG
>CAZGRH010000159.1:0-2422 GCA_964527005.1 uncultured Muribaculaceae bacterium
TAAGAATAATTTTTATAACAATATTTGAGTGCTTCTTCTAATATTTGCATATTATGTTCGTAATTAATTTCTAAATAATTTTCCATAATTTTATCTCATACATTAATATAGCATAATTGGAGGTTAAAAATGAACTAAAAGAAGTATAATATCGTTATATATACGAGAATGAGAGAAAAAGGAAATAAAAATGAATAAAATTATGTGTTTTGTAAAAGAACTTTTTATGCTACAACAAAACGAAAATATACCAATAGGATTATGTGCTTTTGATAAAATAAAAGAAAAACAACTTCCTAAAAAACGAGAAAAACAAAAGAAAGAAATGCGTCTTTCCGAACTTATGGAATAATAAAAATATTTTAATTCCCTTGTGGTAAGGTTAAAATGAAAAAATTTTTTCTTAATTATTACAAGTGCCGGAAATATTTATACGTAGAAAAATGAAGAATTTGCAAAAAAGAATTACTTAATAAATATGAGGTATAATTTATTCTTCTTCATTGTTATTTTCTTCATTTTTATTAAAGAAGCTGAAAAATCCTTTTATTTTTTCGCTTATGGCTTCTAATTCCAACATTTCTATATCATCTTCGGTATCTTGAATGTCGTTTGATGATTGAAATAAATCAGTTTCATTATCTTCTTCATCTCTTTGTTTTTTCTTTTGATTAAAATAACCCAAATTTCCGGCACCGCCATCATTTGTGTGGTGAGATTTTTGAATTGCAGGAGTAGGTTCGGGTCCGTTAATACCAAATGACATACTAATTCCTTTATATTCTTCCAATTATATTATATACTACTTTTGTAGGACTTTCAATCATGTAAATAGTTGAATTATATAAAAATTAAAAAATAAAAGTCGAAGTTTTTTCTTCGACTTTTACTGTATCGTACATTTTTTTTACTTAAATTAACAGATAGATTTTATTTCTTTTTCAATTTCGCAAAGAATATTTTTTAAATTAGTTTTATCTTTGCCTGCGCCTTGAGCGTATTGCGGGCGACCGCCGCCTTTTCCGCCTGTTGCATTTGCAAGTTTTGAAACTATTTGACCTGCATTAATTCCTTTTTTAACAAATGAATCAGAAACTTTTACGACATAAGTAATTTTTTGTTCTTCATCATTGACAGAAGCTAATATTATGATTGACTCACCAAGTTTTGATGATAATATTTCGCTTCCGAGTTTTACAAAATTTGCAGGAAATGCAGCCAATTCGCTTATGAATAATTTACCGCCGGTAATATCTTCTGCTCTTGAAATAAATGATTGGAATTTTGTTTTAACTTGTTCTGCTTTCAAATTTTCAACTTCAATTTGAAGATTTTTATTGTCAACTGCAAGTTTCATTAATCTTTCACCAAGCTCGGAAAGCGGACATTTGAATGCTTGAACCATTTTGTCGATAATATTTGCTTTGTGACTCAAATATTTTATTGCGGTATCACCGCAAACGGCTTCAATTCTTCTCGTACCTGCAGCAACAGCTGTTTCAGATACAATTTTTGTTAATCTGATTTTCCCCGTTGAACTTACGTGTGTACCGCCGCAAAGTTCAGCAGAAATATTGCAGAATTTCACAACTCTGACATCATCATCATATTTTTCACCGAATAACGCCATTGCACCGGACTTTTTAGCCATTTCAATGTTCATTACTTCCGTATTTTGTTCAATATCATCGCCAATCCATTTGTTTATAATATCTTCAACTTCTTGAACTTCATCTTTACTCATTGCACGAGGGAATGTAAAGTCAAAACGAGTTCTGTCAGCTTCTACAAAAGAACCTGCTTGATGAACTTCTTCGCCCAACACTTTTCTTAATGCTGCTTGAATTAAGTGAGCATTTGAGTGATGAATGGTGATTTCTTTTCTTCTGCCTGTATCAATTGAAGCTGTTACAACATCATCAACTTTTGCTTCACCGTTAATCATTTGAACACGGTGAACAAATAACTTATTAACTTTGAAAGTATTTAAAACTTCTGCTTTAAAGTCTTTGCCTTCAATAATACCCGTATCACCGACTTGCCCGCCACATTCGGCATAAAATGGAGTTTTATCAAGCATAATATCAATGAAGTCGCCTGCTTCAATAATCGCAATAATTTTGGCTTCTTCTTTTGTTTTATCGTATCCGACAAATTCAGTTGAACCAAATTTGTTTTCAACGTCAACATAAACAAGGTCATCAGTTAGGCTTATTTTATGTGCTGCCGCTTTTGCTCTTTCTTTTTGTTTTTTCATTTCTTCTTTGTAACCGTCAGCGTCAACCGTTACGCCTTTTTCTGCAGCAATTTCAATTGTTAATTCAAGCGGGAAACCGAATGTATCATATAATTTGAATGCATTTTCTCCGCTGATTACTTTCGATGTTTGCATTAAATCTTCAAGTAATTTGTAGCCTCTATC
>CAZGRH010000160.1:0-2336 GCA_964527005.1 uncultured Muribaculaceae bacterium
AGCAAACTTGTTTGCGTGGTAGTCCAGAAAATAAATTTATGAAAACAATGACTGGTTTGCTTCACTTCGTATCGCAAAGACTAAAATTACAATAATACTGTCATTGCGAGAAAATCTTTGATTTTCGTGGCAATCTCGTAAAAAATCCGTTAAATAATGACTGGTTTGCCACGTCGCTACGCTCCTCGCAAAGACTGAAATGTAACTAATTAGTTGACATGTACAGTAATGACTGAAAATTCTATAAACAAAGTCACTACGAGCAAACTTGTTTGCGTGGTAGTCCAGAAAATAAATTTGTTAAACCATGACTGGTTTACTTCACTTCGTAACGGTCGATATTATTTTTGATTAATTTTATACTAAAATTAAATTCTACAAAATACTTAAAATTTAAGATTAATTTAGTAACGCATTTTATTCAACAATTGCTATATTTAATGTATATTCGTTTCCGTTTATATCAACAACTGCCCATCTCAAAACATCAAAACCGTTTCGTTTTAATTTTTCTTCAACTATTTCGGAAGAAAACAAATCTTCAATTTTTAATTTTATTTCTTTTGTCGTAATCATTATTCAACCGTAACTGATTTTGCCAAATTTCTGGGTTGATCAACATCTTTACCCAAATATTCCGCAATATAATATGCCAACAATTGAACGGGAACACAAGTTAACATCGGAGAAAGAATTTCTTCCGTTTGCGGAATTCTGATTACTGTTTCAAATAACTTATCTAACGCAGTATCTTCAGATGAAGTTAAAGCAATTAACTTAGCATTTCTTGCTTTTGCTTCTTCACAATTTGAAAGAACTTTTTCATAAGTTATATTTCCGGGGATTAAAATAGATAAAACAGGCATAGTTTCATCAAGCATTGCAATAGGTCCGTGTTTTAATTCGCCTGCCGCATAGCCCGTTGCATTAATATAACTGATTTCTTTTAATTTTAATGCTCCCTCGTAAGCGGTAGCCAAATTAACTCCTCTTGAAATATAAATAAAATTCTTATACGAAGAAAATTCTTTTGCGCAATATTGAATTACTGAAGTATCGGAAAGAATATATTCAATTTTTGTCGGAATTTGAATTAATTCATGTTTTAAATGTTTTAAACAATCAACACTTAATGTACCTTTAATTTCTGCAATATGTATTGCCAACAAATAAAAAGAAACCAATTGTGCTATATAAGATTTTGTTGCTGCAACACTTACTTCAATTCCCGCATTTACAGGGATTAAACTATCTGCAAGCCTTGCCATATTTGAATCGGGACGATTTGTCACAATTAATACATGTGCATTTTTTTCTTTTGCTTGTTTAATTGCTGTTAATGTATCCGCTGTTTCGCCTGATTGAGAAACACCAATTACCAAAGTGGAAGAATCAGTAGTCGTTTTTCGATATATATATTCACTTGAAGCTTCAACTTCCACTGAAATACCCGTAAATGTTTCAATTATATATTTTGCAGCCATTCCTACATGCAAAGAAGTTCCACAAGCTATAATATCTATTTTTCTTAAATTATTTATTGTATCTTTATTCAATTTAACTTCATTTAAGATAATCGGCTCATCAATATCAACCAATTTACCGTTTAAAACATTTCTGACAACATCCGGCTGCTCATGGATTTCTTTAAGCATAAAATGTTTATATCCCGACTTGCTAAGCGCAATAGGTTCCCAAGGTAAAGTTTCAATTTTTTTAACTACTTCTTTTCCGTTAATATCCGTAATTTTAATTTTATCTTTTTTTACAACGGCAATTTCATTATCATCCAAATAAATTGTCTTTTTGGTATATTCAATAATTGCAGGAGTATCACTGGCTATAAAGTTTTCATTTTCGCCTACTCCAATTAACATAGGGGCGTGTTTTCTCGCTCCTATTATCATATCGGGAACATCTTTGTGTATAACACAAATTGCATAAGCACCTTGAAGTTTCATTACCGAATTTCTGACTGCTTTTTCCAAATCTTTCGTATTTGCATATTCTTGAGCCACTAAATGCGCAATTGTTTCAGTATCTGTTTGAGATACAAATTTACAACCTTTTTGAATAAGTTCTTCTCTTAATTCTTTGTAATTTTCAATAATACCGTTATGAACAACCGCCAAATTTCCGCAATTACACGTATGAGGATGAGCATTTACAAGCGACGGAGAACCGTGTGTTGCCCATCTGATATGCCCAATCCCCGATTTCGGAGATTTTAATGTTGATTTTGTTCGTTCAAGTTCAGTTTTTAAATTGCATAATTTTCACAAAGAGTTAAATACTTTTACGGTAGCGTCATCATGCAACGAAATTCCCGCCGGATC
>CAZGRH010000161.1:0-2299 GCA_964527005.1 uncultured Muribaculaceae bacterium
ATAATCACAAAAAACATTTATAAGCCAAACAGACGAATTAATTAAAGCAAATTGTTTTTATGTCGAATTAGGATTTAGGAGGAGAAAAAATGGCAAATATAATTGAAAACGAAAGAGGACGAAGATTAATCAGATTAAACACGGATGATATAATCAATATTGTAAGAGAATATCAAAATATTTGTTTTGACTGCGAAAATTACGATGAAACACGAGAAAAATTAAATAATTCCGAATTATTCTTGCCTGAAGATTTATAATTTACAGATATACCCATATAGCGAATTTGATTTATACTGAATTAATGTAATGTTATGTTGTAAGACAAGGAGGCAACATGAAAAATTTTATTTCGGTATTATTAATACTTATTATTCCAATATGCGTATATTTGATAATGAATAAAAATTCTGAAAATTATAGTGCTGATGCAAAAGAAAATTTACCGACAATGATGACTTTTACTTCTTCAATGTGTATGGATTGCAAAAAGATGAAAGAAGTTATAAACGAAATTGAAAATGATTATACGGATAAAATTAACATTTTGACAATAAATGCACTTGATAAAGATAAGAAAATCAAAGAAAAAATAAAAAAACACGGAATTGTACTTGTTCCCACAACGATATTTCTTGATGTAAACGGAAATGAAACGGGCAAAATAGAGGGTTTTATACCAAAAGAAGATTTGATTATTGAAATTGAGGAAATAATCAATGAATAATTTAACGGAATTATTTACAATTTATTCAACGGGAAATAATTTAATATTTCCCGTAGCTTTAATAATTGCATTTTTAGCAGGAATAGTATCTTCTTTATCTCCGTGCAGTTTGGGTATTTTACCGCTTATAATAGGATATGTAGGCGGCTATGCTAAAGACGGAAACAAAAAACTTTTAATACAAATGTTGTCTTTTTCTTTCGGATTGTCTTTAATTTTAAGCATAATCGGAGTATTATGTGCAATTACGGGCAAAGCGTTTACAGGTTTTGCTCCGCCCGTACTCATATTACTTTTTGCATCAATAATTACAATTATGGGACTAAATTTACTTGGAATACTTGATATTCAATTTCCGACAATAATAAAAAAAATGCCGCAAAACAAAACAGGCAGCCTTTTTGTATTTCCATTTTTAGTCGGAGTATTTTTTGCGCTTGCCGCCAGCCCTTGCTCATCTCCGATTTTAGCAAGCATTCTGGCAATAGCAACAATATCAACAAATATTTTATTTGCAATTTCTTTATTGTTTTCATTTGCTCTCGGACAATGCATTATTGTTATAATATTTGCTTTATTTACATCAACATTGAAAAATCTGAGTAAATTCGCAAAATATACAAATGTTTTAATGAAAATAAGCGGAATAATTTTAATAATTGTGGCATTATTTATTTATTACTCGGTATTTTCATCCATATAAAAAGAACCCGTACTTTGCAGTACGGAAAGAATATAGGAGTATACGAAATTCGTTATTACCACATAACGATGAAATTTAATAAAATTTTAAGCTATGCACGAATGCACAATTTCTGATTTAAAAGTTTTTGTATTGCATTTTTACCTGATAATTTTACCAATTCATGACCGTTCACATCTTTTATTTTCACTCTAAACAATTTATCTGATATTAATGAAGAAATTTCAGTTTCACTTATACCGTCTTTTAAAGTTGCACCAACAAATTTGGAAGACGGCTTATTTATTTTCATTTTGTATAAAGAATTCAATATGTCAGATTTAGCAACTTCAGATGAAACGACATCAAACTTAACATTTTTTGCAAGGGGCGATGTTATAATTTTTCGATTATAAGAACCGTTAGGCTTTAATTTGTGAATAACACAAGTATAATCCTTGTTTTTACTTAGTTTATCCAAAAACAGAAAACCGACTGCAGAAACCGCCATACACACCTCACTCACTTTTAAAAGTTGTAAACACCCGCAAAATCAATGCATATTTTGACAGAAATATACCACTCTTATATTTGACCTCGTACTTTGTATTACAAAGTTAATAAACACATTTAGATTATAACATTAAAAAAAATTTTGTCCAGTCCAAAACCCAATTATTACAAGCTTTTAAGTGTATTTTGCACATTTATTATTATTGTCGTATAATTATAATATGAAGAAAAAAATATTTATAACAATAGCTTTGTTAATAACAAATTTTACTTCGGCACTCGGAATTATTGATACCGAAAAAATAACGATCCAACAAGCCGTAAACATTGCGAGTAAAAGCAATTTGGACATACAATCTTCAAGATTAAATAAAGAT
>CAZGRH010000162.1:0-2284 GCA_964527005.1 uncultured Muribaculaceae bacterium
TATTTAAAAAATTTTCAATACCTTTAAAACTTAGAGATTTTTTTGAAACAGTGTTTTCAAACTTATCTATTGAAATATATTTAGAATACAAATTTGAATTATTTTGCGCTTCATTTAGTTTTCGTTGAGTATATTTATAGTTTAATTTAGGAAGTATAAATCCCATTAATGCAATAGGTATCAAAGTAGTAGTAAGTAATTTTCCGATTTGTAAGCCTATAAACATTTTTTTGTTTTTTGCAACTTTTTCTAAATCGGCAATGGCTTCAGGTGCTAAATTTTTAAATTTATTAATGTTTTTATATAAACCTTGAGAACTTGTTTCTTTCAATAATCTTGTATCAATTTTCGGTGAAAAGCCAGTTTTTTGTATAAATTTATCACAAGCTAATCCTAATAAAGGTATGCCGCCGAGCCAAATAGCAGAAGTGCAGTATTCATCAATTATTCGTTCTCTTGTTGCTTGCTTTGCAATAAACTTTGATTCTTTTTTATTTTGACGATATGTCATTGTAACTTTTGCTACATTTTCAATACCACAATCTCTTACTAATAAAGGATAAATACTATTGTTATTTCCAAGTGCAGATATTGCATTAATTAATGTCATATTTTTCTCCAATTCTAAAATTAAAATACCTCTTCGCAGAAATCCCGAAGAGGTATTAATTTAGAATTATGATTTATATTTTATAAACTGCGAATCAAAAATTCCATAACCCCTTCGGGATATTATGGCAATGATGATGCAAATTTAATTTTTTTATTTGATATAACATTATATATTTCCAACTTTCGGATTAAAAATAACATAAAAATTTATTTTATTCAAGTTTGAATTTTTCTCAAATTTTATAACTGATTTTTTACAATGTGAATTTATTCTTCAATGGAAAAAACTTGTTTTCCCGATTCTTCTTTAAATGCACTTTCCAGCAATATATACGTCATATAAGCACCGAGTGCAACTGCTTTTGGATCTAAATCAGTATTTTGAGCAGCTTCAATTATTGCTGAATTAATTTCGGGATTTTCTTCTTTTATGTAATGAATCATTTTTTTTCTCCAAGAATGCACATCTTGAAAAATTTCCGCAAAACATAATGTTGATTGTTCTTGAGTAACAATTGGCAGCATTTTAACCTTCTTTTTTATAATAAGTAATATTTATTTAATTAATATTATATATCAAGTGTACAAGAAAATTCAAAAAAGGATAGAACAAAATCTACAGTTCTTATTTATTGACTTCCATTTTTGTAAAAGATAAAATATATGGAGATTTAATAATAAATTGTCATTATCGGCTTTTTAGCTTATATATTGGCATTTGAATATAAAAAGGAAACTTTTATGAAAAATTTTCATTCTGAAGATATAGAAAAATTAGTTGATTTTATGAGAAATAATGCAATTAACGAAATTAAACTTGAAGATTTAAATTCTTCTTTGTATATAAAAGGTAACGGTTTTAAGTGTATTCAAAATAAAGAAGAAGAACCTATAGAACAAGAAATGCAAGAAGAAACAAAAACTGAAGACGTTATTTCGGAAACAAATCAAGATAAAAAAGATAACAATATCATTCCGATTGTTTCTAATATGATAGGTTTATTTTTTTTAAGACCGGCACCTGATGAAGAACCCTTTGTAAATGTAGGTGATGAGATAAAAGAAGGTCAAACCGTTTGTATCATTGAAACAATTAAATTAATGAATAAAATATCATCCGATGTTGCGGGAAAAGTTGTTAAAATTTGTATAGAAGACGGCAAACCCGTAGAATACGGTCAAGTTATTATGTATATAGAAAAGAATTAACGGAAAAAATTATGTTTAAAAAAGTTTTAATAGCAAACAGAGGCGAAATAGCAGTAAGAATAATAAGAGCTTGCAGAGAAATCGGGATTCCGACAGTTGCTATATATTCAGAAGCTGATGCAAATTCTTTACACGTCAGTTTGGCAACAGAAGCATATTGTATTGGTCCGAATGAAAGTGCCAAAAGTTATTTAAACATTCCGGCAATAATCTCTGCTGCATTAATTTCAGGTGCTGATGCAATTCACCCGGGATATGGTTTTATGTCAGAACGTGCGGATTTTGCAGAAATTTGTGCTGAACACAATATTAAATTTATCGGACCATCTCCCGAATCAATGAAATTAATGGGTGATAAAGCTACTGCAAGAAAAACAATGTTGTCAAAAAATGTTCCGATTACTCCGGGAACCGGAATTATTACGGATATTGAAGAGGCTAAAAAATCTGCAGAAAAATTCGG
>CAZGRH010000163.1:0-2264 GCA_964527005.1 uncultured Muribaculaceae bacterium
CAACAAGGAATATCATGTTGAATTCAATTGTAAGAAGTGTGAAATGACTTTAAAAATATTAACTGATTAATTAACCTCTTTTTAATGTTGAATAAGCCGGATTGTTAGCTATTAAATTTTCTATTGAAGTAGTTTGATTACCGTCTTTTTCATATAATTTAGAAAGATAATTAAGTCTTTTTACCAACTTAGAAGAATCTAATTTTAAAGAAGGATTTAATTGAGTGAAAGAAACCCAAGTTTGAACTTCCGTAGTCCATGCTCTAACTTCTTCTTCATAAGTTTTTGTATTTTCGTGATGAACACTTTCATGAGCTATCAAACAAGCTATTGCTTCAACCGGAGCTGTTTTATAATCAGAACTTATTAATATAACCAATTTACCATCAGCAGTTTTTGCAGTTACCGCTTCACAAGTTCCGTAACCAAGAGCTACAAGATTTCTGAACATTATTTTTACAGGTTGATTTGTTGAATTTTGTCCTTTTAATACGTTTAAAACTTTAGTATTATTCATTGTTTCTAATCTGTTAAGCGCTTCAGTAAGTACAGGTTGTTTTGTATTTGCAGTATAATCAGCAGCTAAAGCTACGTTAGAAACGCTCATTAAAACTAATGCGCTAAAAAGCACAAGTATATTTTTTATATATCTCATAACAGGGAATCCTTTGAACAAATTTATTTTTTTAACAGGGAATTAATTTTCTCTCACATTATTAGATATCGACAATTAAAAAAATAACTTTAGTTTTTAGTTCAAATTTTAATAATTTTTGTAATATTTCTTAATAAACAATCTAAAAGTACCGACTTATACTATTACACTTCTTCCTTAATTAAAAAAATTTGTGTATAATTACAAACAAAAGAGGTATAAAATGTTTGATTTGGGAGTTATAGGTGCAGGCCCTGCCGGCTATGCGGCAGCGATAAGGGCAAGCCAAAAAGGATTAAAAGTTGTATTATTTGAAAAAAATCAGATTGGCGGTACTTGTCTGAACAGAGGATGTATTCCGACAAAAACAATATTGCATTCTTGCAAAATTTTTACGGAATTAAAAAATTCTTCCAAATACGGCATTTTTAGCGAAAATCCGTCTTTTGATTTTTCAAAAATTCAAGAACGTCAAAAAACAATTTCCGAAAAGATAAGAAAAAATCTTACAAATTTAATTAAAAATCAAGGAATTGAAATTGTTGAAGCGGAAGCAAAAATTACGGACGAACACACAATAAGCGCAAATAATGCGGAATACTGCGTTAACAATATAATAATAGCAACAGGTTCTAAGCCGAATATAATAAAATTTAACGGTAATTATGAAGAAAATTTTATTCTGACTTCCGATGATGTTTTAAATTTAACACAAATACCTCAACATGTATTAATTGTAGGTTCAGGAGCAATAGGCATTGAATGGGCAAGAATATTTTCCTGTTTGGGTACAAAAGTCAGTTTAGTAGAAATGGCTGAAAAAATAGTTCCGCTTGCTGACTTTGAAATTTCAGACAGACTTTGCCGAATTTTTAAAAGAAACAGAATAGAATTTTATACTACAACCACAATAAATTCAATAGAAAAAAAGACTGTTAATCTTTCAAACGGAAAAACATTAGAACCTGACTTTATTTTATTAGGCGCAGGACGTTTACCCGAGCTTAATTTTGGTAAATATAGCGAAAAATTAGAAATAAAAAAATTTATAAATACAAAAGCAAATTTTAAAACAAATATTGAAAATATATACGCAATTGGCGATGTTAACGGAAAGTCAATGTTAGCACACAGTGCAATAAAACAAGCCGAAAATGTCATTGA
Source organism: uncultured Muribaculaceae bacterium (assembly GCA_964527005.1). GTDB lineage: Bacteria > Cyanobacteriota > Vampirovibrionia > Gastranaerophilales > Gastranaerophilaceae > Avigastranaerophilus. The sequence continues at coordinate 1,820 of CAZGRH010000163.1, forward strand.
TTATATTACAGATAAAGTTTCGATTGAATTTTCACCCGAATATGTTCCCTCCGTTATATACGGAACTCCCGAAATTGCGTGGATTGGAGCAACGGAACAAGAATTAATTAATAATAATATTAAATATAAAAAATCAATCTTCCCAATATCCGCACTTGGAAAAGCTTATTCCGAAGATAAAATCGAGGGATTTATAAAAATTTTGACAAATAATGAAAAAATTATAGGCGCACACATAATGTCAGAAGAAGCAAGTGCCATGATACAACAAATTGCAATTGCAACGGTAAATAATATTCCTTACAAACAATTAAATAACGTAATTTTTGCGCACCCTACATACTCGGAGGGAATTGGAGAATGTATTTTAGGATTGGATAATATGGCACTGCATGTGCCAAAACAGGCATGATAATGTATCTGAATAATTATTAATTTAAATTTT
>CAZGRH010000164.1:0-2177 GCA_964527005.1 uncultured Muribaculaceae bacterium
CAAATTCATTTAGTGTAATTAATTTATCAAATTATTTTGAAAAAACTGAAGAAGCTAAGTACAATAAAGTAAGTTCACTATAGGTGAAAGGAAAGAAGAATATGAAAATAAATTCAAAGATTGCGGCGCTATCATGTTTGGTAATTGGAATTTTTATTGGAGCTAGTGATTTCGCAATGTCTGATATAATGACACCAAAAATAGCAGTCGCAGACGTGCCTGCTATAGTATCAAAATCAGCACAAGTTAAAGCTTTAAAAGAGGATCAGCTCAAAAAAAATCAAGAACTTCAAAAATGGTTAGAAACCGTTAATGCAGATGTAAAAAAACAATCAACAGAAGCAAATAAGCAAAAATTATTAAAGAAATATAATGAAGAGTTAGCAAAGAAAAAAGAAACAAACGCTAAGGCTTATGCAAAGAAATTATCTGCAATCGATGCGAGTATCACTGCTACAATTGCTACACTGGCAAAATCCAAAGGATATGATATTGTTTTAGCAAAATCAACTGTTTTGTATGGCGGAGATGATATCACGGCGGAAATTGCAAAAATAGTAAAATAATTTTTCAAATAAAAAACTTTAAAATCCTCATTTTTAATGGGGATTTTATTTATATACACTTGCACAAAATAATCAAACTATCTGTACTAAAAAATCAAACCTTGTATTTTTTTGCATTAAAAACGAACGGGAGAAATGCAAAAATCTTAAAAATAGAAATCACTTTTCACCTGTGTTCAGCAGATTTTTTAGTCTTTCGAGGTGCTTTTTTATGATTGTATTCTATATTTACTCGACAAAAATTAAAATTATTTTGACAAATATAAAAAACATTTAAACATCTTCAAATAATACTTTTTGGCAGTATCTTTAAAATGTTAACGATATTGTAAACAGTTAAAAGGTTGTATTTGATTCATCTCTTTCTATTATACCTATATAATTAACGGGAAATTTTAATATATAAAAAACAATTCTTGAATATATTAAAAAAACTTTTCTGATATAATTCATACGTGAGGTGTGAAATGGCAAACGAATTTATTCAATTACTTATTATGGACGAATATCAAAAATTAAAATTAGTAGAATTATCTAATTGGGATGGAGTCGCATATCTTGGAAATCGTAAGCATATTCCCTTAATGCAGAAAATTCAAGAATTAAAAAATCCGGGGATATATTTTTTACTTGGAGAAAATGTTGAAACCGGCAAAAAAATATTATATATAGGTGAAAGCGAAAATGTTGCAAATAGATTTCAAAGCCATGTAACGTCAACAGAGAAAGAATGGTTCGAAGATTTTATTGTATTTACTTCAAAAAAGGGTGATATAAATAAAGCTCATGTTAAATATTTAGAAGCATCATTTATTGAATTAGCAAGAGAAATTTTAACAACAATCGATTTAGATAATAGTTGTGGCTCAAATACGAAAAAAGATAATAAACTGCCAAGATTTGATATTGCAAAGGCTGAGGGCTTTAAAGAACGTATTATATTTATATTAAATAATTTAAACCTAATAAATTTTGTAAGTAAAGAAAACAAAGAAAAATCCGGTTCTGTTAATGATACGAATATTTTTTATATGAGCTTAAAACGCAATAATAAAGACAAACAAGCCAAATTAATAATATTAGATAATGGTTATCAATTATTAAAAGGCTCTTATGCTTCAAAAGAAATTGTACCTTCTTTTAAAGGAATGTCAGCTTGCAACAAACGAGAAGAATTAATAAAACAAGGTTTATTGGCTGAAAAAGGTGATGTATATGTTGCGACTGAAGATATATACTTTAAATCACCATCCGGCGCTTCGGATATTGTTGCCGGAAGTAGTTCCAATGGAAGAATAGAGTGGAAACTTTCAGATGGTACAACCTTAAATGATTTTGAACAAAATCTGAATAAAGAACAAATTGTTTAATTTAGTTTAATTTAGTTTAATTTAGTTTAATTTTTTAATAGAAAAATTAAAATTACTTTTTAGAACATTGAAACATTAATGAACAAATTGACTTTTATTTTGTCTTATTTTAATTAAAATTAAATTTTTTTAAATGCTAAAATTTGTACATTTACTCACTGCAAATTTATTTTGATATAAACATAAAAACTTTCAGGAATTTCGCATTTTACCCGCCTTCTCGCATTTGTCCTGTCAAAGT
>CAZGRH010000165.1:0-2142 GCA_964527005.1 uncultured Muribaculaceae bacterium
TATTTTGAATTTGCTCATTTTCTCTTCTTTGGCGTTCTTCTTTATTTTCTTGATGGTTTTTACTTTTAACGACAAAGCTTGTATTATGAGTAATATTCTTTTTTGGAGCAATAAAATTTTTGCCGAACGAAGTTACGGATTTAATGCTTCCATCCGCATTTTCTCCTAAAGTTTTTGGCATTGATGAATACATATTTTTTGTTTTTATTGTATCTACAGCCTTTTTAAAAGTATAAGAATTTTGAGAATTTCCGTTATACTCCGATTCTTCTATATCTAAAAGTTGCGGAGGTATTTCATTAACAAATCTGCTTTGATTGTAATATTTGTATTCACCCCACATTTTTCGCCTTTTTGAGCAGCTCAAATATAAATTCTTTTTTGCCCTTGTAATGCCAACATACATTAACCTGCGTTCTTCTTCCATTTCTGACGGTGAATCAAGCGAACGACTGTGCGGGAAGATACCTTCTTCCAATCCTGATAAAAATACCGTATCAAATTCTAACCCTTTTGCCGAATGCAATGTCATAAGCGTAAGTGTCGGTTGTGTTTCTTCATAAGAATCAATATCACTTACCAATGAAACTTGTGACAAAAATTCACCCAAAATATCATTTTCAACGGGTGTAAATTCTTTTGCAACACTTAAAAACTCTTGTAAATTATCAATTTTGGCTTCTACTGTATCTCTGTCTTCATTTTCTTTAATATCTTGAATATAACCTGAATTATCCAATACATAACCGATAAATGCAGCTAAATCCATTTTTTGAAATGCGCTTTGAAAATCGGTTAACATATTGTAAAAAGCAGTAAGTTTTGTTTTAACCGCTGAAGTAAAATCATCATATTCATTTATATTTGCAAGTATTTCCATAAATTTAATTTCGGTATCGCTTGATAATTGGATTAATTTATCAACAGTAGCCGGTCCTATTGAACGTTTCGGAACATTTATAATCCTTTTTAAGCTTTGTGAATCACTCGGGTTATATATTAATTTTAAATATGCAACAATATCTTTAATTTCTTTTCTGTCATAAAATTTTAACCCGCCAAATACTTTGTATGGTATGTTATTAGCCATACATGCTTCTTCAATGGCTCTTGATTGTGAATTTGTACGATATAACACAACCATGTCGGATAATGATTCTGTCAATGAAAGCCTTTTTACTTCTCTTACAAGATGAAGCGCCTCATCAGATTCATCATTAGCTTGATATAGTGCAATTTTATGTCCTTGACCTAAATTTGAATATAAATTTTTGCTGATTCTTTGTTTATTATTCTCAATTACAACATTTGCGGCTTTTAAAATAGTTTCCGTAGAACGGTAATTTTGCTCCAGTTTAATTAAATGCGTTTTTTTAAATGTTGATTGTAAATTTAAAATAATTCTGTAATCAGCGCCCCTCCAACTATAAATCGATTGGTCAACATCACCTACAACACACAAACTTTTTTCCTGCGGAATTTCATCTTCAGGCTTGTTGTTTGTATAAATTGAATTAATAAAATTGTACTGACAAAGGTTCGTATCTTGAAATTCATCAACTAAAATATGTTTAAATCTTCTAAAATATTTTTCTCTTACAGAAGAATTGTTTTCTAAAAGTTTTACTGCAAGAACAAGCATGTCATCAAAGTCCAAAGCATTATTTTCTACAAGTTTTTTTTGATACTCCGTATAAATTTGAGCGTATCTTTCGGTTCTAAAATCTCTGGCTCTTGTTGCAAATGTATACGCATCTTGCATTTTATTTTTTGCATTAGAAATTATAGTTTTAATTAATTTCGGTTGATAAATTTTTTCATCTAATTTGCATGTTTTAATTGCGTTTTTTATCAGAGTATTAGTATCTGTATCATCATATATCACAAATTTGTTATCATATTTATTACCCTCGGGGTCACAATATTCTGTAATATCCGTTCTTAAAATTCTTCCTGAAATAGAGTGAAATGTTCCAATCCACATTTTTTTTGCAACATCTTCACCAACCATTTTAGAAAGTCTTTCCACCATTTCTTTAGCAGCTTTATTGGTAAATGTAACCGCTAATATTTCATAAGGTGAAGCGCCCTGTTTTATCAGATGTGTTATTCTTGTTGTAAGTACTTTTGTTTTTCCGCACC
>CAZGRH010000166.1:0-2103 GCA_964527005.1 uncultured Muribaculaceae bacterium
ATAATTTGTTCGAACACTTAAGATTTTACACAACGGTGATTTGAAACACAATGACATCATTGTGTCCTTTTAGTACGCTTTTATATCAAAATAGTACCATTGCGGAACATTAACATAACTTCGCCTTGCAAAAAAGTAACATAGACTATCAAAAAATTACGATAACTCAAAATATACCGACAAGCAAAAAAGGGCGATTCGCCAAGCGGTTTAGCGGCGACGCCCTTTCTCTCGGTATTGAGTTTTTATTTTTTCAGTCTGTTTTTGGCGGGTGCTTGACCGCGGAGCGTAGCGACGCGCTTGTATAGTCAAGCACCCGTCACCGTGCCTTTTGAAATTTTTTTGTGATAACTTACTTTCGACAGTACAAAAGGGATTGAAAAAGTAAAAAAAATATGATATAATATTTTTATCTTACAATATAGAGGATTAAAGAATGACTGATCATAAAATTATATTCGGCGATAGTCGTTCATTAAACCAAATTAAAGATAAATCGGTTCAACTTATAATTACTTCACCTCCTTATTGGCAGTTAAAGGATTATGGAACGGAAAATCAAATTGGCTTTAATGATAGCTATGAGGAATATATAAATAATTTAAATCTTGTTTGGAAAGAATGTAACCGCGTTCTTGCTGATGGCTGTAGATTGTGTATCAATATCGGCGACCAATTTGCTCGTTCGGTTTATTATGGTAGATATAAAGTAATTCCTATTCGAACAGAAATAATACGTTTTTGCGAATCTTTAGGAATGGATTATATGGGGGCTATTATTTGGCAAAAGGCAACCACTATGAATACCTCTGGTGGAGGGGCGATTATGGGGAGTTTTCCTTATCCCCGTAATGGCATTTTAAAAATGGATTATGAATTTATCCTTATTTTTAAAAAATTAGGGACGCCCCCTAAGGTTACATTAGAACAAAAGCAAGCTTCAATTATGACAAAAAACGAATGGAATGAATATTTTTCATCTCATTGGAACTTTAATGGAGTTAAACAGTTTGGACATATCGCAATGTTCCCAGAAGAATTGCCTAAGCGTCTTATTAAAATGTTTTCTTTTGCTGGAGAAACCGTATTAGATCCATTTGCTGGTAGCGGAACAACCTCTTTAGCTGCAATGAAGTTGGGGCGAAATTCTATTAGTTATGAAATTAACAATGAATTTTTGCCTTTGATTAAGGAAAAATTGTCAACAACTGATACTTCTAACTGCATTGTTCAATTTATGCAAGATTCTGTCGTAAATTATAGTTTATCGTCTTTGCCTTATTTGTTTAGTGATCCACATAAGATGGATAAAAAAATTGATGTGAAGAAACTGCAGTTTGGCTCAAAAATAGATGGAACAGAAGTAAAAAAAGAAGAATTGTTTTCAGTCAAAGAAGTTATCTCGCCAAATACTATATCACTTAGCAATGGGCTTATCGTTAAACTATTAGGAGTTTTACCGAAATTAGGAAATGAGCATGAAGCGATAGAATTTTTGCAAAAGAAATTAAAAAAAAGAAAAGTATTCTTAAAATACGATGCTATTAAGTATGATGATTCCAACACATTGTTAGGCTATCTCTATTTGGATAATAAAACATTTATCAATAGACATTTAGTAAAAACAGGGTTTGTTTCAGTTGATACAACAATTGATTACAAATACAAGAAGAAATTTATGGAGGACTGTATAAATGGCTAAAGAATGGGTATTAAATAGTGCAACAAATAGATTTCAATTAAATTTTAAACGCAATGTTGGCGCAACTTCTGAAGCAATACGCAAATGTGCCCCTAAATCTTTAGAAGAATGGCAAGAGTATTATTTCAAAAATGTTAGAAGCGAAGAACATATCGTTGATTTAGGTAAGAAACTTTATATAAAAATATCCGAAGTTCTTATTGCTGAAATTGACGAAATTACAGAAGAAGACTGTATAAATTACATTAAAGAGCTGGTGATTGACCGTACTTATGATGGCTATGTTCGTGAAATTAAGACTATATACGAACAATTACAAGAAATTTTGAAAGTAAAAATTGAACCAGCGCCAGATGAATGGGATAGACTTTTTAATGTTGACTTTTTCATAAAGATAAATG
>CAZGRH010000167.1:0-2094 GCA_964527005.1 uncultured Muribaculaceae bacterium
GACGAATTAAATAAAATAAAGAACGTCAATATTAAGATAATGCCGATTAAAAGTGAATTTTGGGGCAAAGATGTGAATGTTGCAGGCTTGATAACAGCTCAAGACCTTATTAAACAACTAAAAAACAATTGTTTCAAGGATGTTATCATTCCATCTGTCGTGCTTCGCCCTTATACAACAGAGTTTTTAGACGGACTAACAGTCAACGACGCAGAAAAAGAAATCAATGCAAAAATTCACGTTATAAAAGATATTTACAGCGTTAAAGAATTGTTTAAAATGCTGTTTGGTTAATTATTTTTGTTTTTCTTTTTTTATAAAACAAATTTCATATCCAAGTAAATCAGAAATAACAAGCATTTCATCAAAAGTAAGCCTTGAACGCCTAAGTTTATGAGATAAACCGTCTAACGTGTACTTTCTGCCAAGCCTGTCTGAAAGCATTATCGCCAAATCTTTTAACTTAACATTTTCATAGGCAAGCATAACTTTAACTTGATTTCTTGAACTTTTATCCATAAAAAAATTATATTTATTTGTCATTTTATTGACAAATAATACAATCGGCGTTATTTTTAATCGTACTATTTGTCTATTTTTAAACATATTTTAACATTGTTGTATATTTTTATTAACTTAGGAAGAGGAAATTATGAAAAAAGAAGAGCTTGAACAATATGAAATTTTCTATAAAGAAAAAACAAATAATTTTTACAAGAATAAATTCAATAACGAAAAAAATTTAGACAATATAATGGAAGAAGAATTATATGACTTATTTATAAGAACAGCAGTCCTTTTTATTCATGCGAACGCAATAATAGACAGTTTAGAAAAATATAAGAGGAGTCATAAACAAAAATTCATAAAAAATATAATCATGTACACAACAAAAATGAAAAAACTATTAGCAATACTTAACTATGCAATACAAACATACGAAGAAATATATAAAGAATTAGGGAAAATTCCAGAATGGGTATAAATTAAAGTAAAATAAACTACTGAGCCTTTTTTAATTTATTAATTTTGAATAGAACAAAAAATATTTGATTTTGTTCTCGTATTTTGTTTTCTTGTCTTTGCGTACGATAGCGTGGCAAACCAGTCATTATCTTATAAATTTATCTTCTTGACCGCCACATACAGGTTCACACATTTCGCCACAGCTCAATGGTTCACTATGTATCGCAGTGACTTTTGTTGTCATTCTAATAAAATTTTGTTCAAATGGTAGCAAATTATATATTTTTCGGTTTTATAATACAATGAAACGACTTACTAGGGAATTTTCATGACAAATTGTTTGGATATTGCATTAGGGCAGGACTATAGAACGGTAAAGGTTGTTAAAAATATTCCGCCAAAAGAGCCAAAACTGCCTCAACCCATAGAGCAAAAACAAACAGATGACCAAGATAAAAAAAGCAAAAAGCTAAAGTTGGCCATTGCAGGTCTTGGTGTGCTTGGATTTTCCGCAATAATAATTCACGATAGAAAAGTAAATAAACTAAAAGAAAAAGGCAAAGAAATATTAAAAGAATCTCAATCTTTGTTTAATGAAGCACAAAAAACAAAAGACCAAGCCAAAATGTTTCAAGAAAGCGCAAACAAAATAATAAATAAGGTATCGGAAGAAATATCAAAAGAAATAATAGAAAAAAATGGAAAAGGTATTCTTGATGAAAAAAACAAAATTTATTCAATGGCGGGAGAAAATTCTAATCTGATTGCTAATTATCAAAAGTACGGACAAAAAATTGATATTAAGAGAATAACGATAACAATTAAAAATAAATTTAGAACCATAATAAATTGTGATACCGATAATAAAGTAAAAAGCATTGCATTTGGTGTGCAAGACGGCAAAGCCGCAGGACAATATGACTACGGACAAATAAGCACTTTTGCAAAAAATGTTATAAAAAAAGACGGGAAACACATGCCCGAAACAGTATATAAATTCAACGGTGAAGAGTGTTCCAAAATTATAAATAATGCGCAGGATAATTTATCGAAGGGTTTAACTGCAAAAGAATTTATTTTTAAAAACAAAACGCTGGATACTTTTGTAGATAGCGGTTTAAAAAATGC
>CAZGRH010000168.1:0-2020 GCA_964527005.1 uncultured Muribaculaceae bacterium
CACCGCCGGAGCGCATTGTATCAACAACAATATCTTCTTGCCGAATAACGATTTTTTTACTGAAATCTTCTATTATCGGGCTAACTTCCAAACTTGCGAAACTTGTTTGTCTTTTTCCGTTTGCATTAAAAGGAGAAATTCTTACCAATCTGTGTACTCCTTTTTCGGCTTTTGCCAAACCATAAGCATATTTACCCAATAGTTTTATGGTAACAGACTTTATACCCGCTTCTTCACCGTCTGAACGTTCTATAAGCTCAGTTTTCCAGTGTTTATCTTCTGCCCAGTGCAAATACATTCTCAAAAGCATTTGCGCCCAATCTTGCGCATCAGTGCCTCCCGCACCGGCATTAATAGTAATTATTGCATCAGACTTATCATACTCACCGCTTAAAGTAGATTCAACTTCCCATTTTTCAAGTTGAGATTTTAACATTTTGGTTATCAAATCAATTTCTGTCAAAACACTCTCATCTTTTGTTTCCGAATACAATTCAAATAACGTATCAATATCACTTATAAAGTTTTTCCATGAAGTAATTTTTTCAAGATTGTCTTTGTCTTCTTTGACTTCTTGCGCTAGTTTTGAAGACAACTCAGGATTAGACCAAACATCTTTATTTTGCAATTTTTCTTCATTTTCTTTAATTGATTTTTTTAAAGAATTTACATCAAAAATTTTCAATGCTTTTTTATACATTGTTTTAACAGGAGTATAATTTTGTTTTATCTCTTCAAACAACAAAGCTCGCTAACCTTTTTTTTTGTCTTGTGCAAATTCTGAATCTAATCTTAAAAATACAGGTTTAATTTTTTCTTTTTCCGTAATTTTTTCCGCAGTAATTTTACCCCATTGCAAATTAGAATATTTAAAATCAATCGGTTGGTTTAATTGTTGCAAAATATCAACGGTTATATTCGGGCAATAAGGATGTAAAAGAATAGCTATGTATCTCATTGCTTCAAGAACATTATAAATAACCTGACCGCACTCTGTCATTTTTTCTTCTTTAGCCAATGTCCAAGGAGCATTCTCTGTAACATATTTATTTACACTATCTGCAAATCCTACTATAGTATTTGCAGCTTCGGCAACTTCAAATTTATTAAAATGTTCAATAACTTGAGCTTTTGTATTTTCGGCAAGAATTGCAATTTTTGAATTATTAGCGGAAATAAATTCAGGTTTTATTTGTCCGTCAAAATATTTCACAGCCATATTTAATGTTCTGTTTAACAAATTACCGATATTATTTGCCAAATCCGCATTAACTTTTTCTTTAAAATCATCATCGGAATAATTACCATCTTTACCTGTTAAAGCAGCAGATGCCATATAATATCTGAACGCATCAGGCTTTTCCAAATTAAATGCTTTTAATACGTCTTTAGGCGCAATAACATTGCCTAAAGATTTACTCATTTTTGATTGGTCAATCGTAATCCAACCGTGAGCATAAATTGATTTTGCAAGCGGCAAACCTAAAGACATTAAAATCGCACTCCAATATATTGAATGAAATTTAATTATGTCCTTACCTATCACGTGAACATTCGCCGGCCATAACTTTTTAAATTTATCACTAGGATTATCAATATCATAACCGATAGCGGTTATATAATTAGATAAAGCATCAATCCAAACATAAATTGTCTGTTCTAAGTCATCAGGAACTCCGATACCCCATTGAACGGACTCTTTTGTTCTTGATACGGATATATCTTCAATCCCGTCTAATTGATTTAAAATTTCATTAACTCGAATTGCAGGTTGAATAAAATCAGGATTAGATTTTATGTATTCAATAATCCGACTTTTATATTTTGTAAGTCTGAAGAAATAATTTTCTTCCGTAATTTCTTCAGGTTTTTTTTGATGGTCGGGGCACAATCCTTCTTCAGTCAAATCTTTTGGATTTAAGAAAGATTCACAACCCGAACAATAAAGCCCCGTATACGAATGCTTGTATATGTCACCGTTTTCTAAAAGTTTTTTAAAAATTTGTTTAACTACTTTTTT
>CAZGRH010000169.1:0-1991 GCA_964527005.1 uncultured Muribaculaceae bacterium
GTTCACCGCCTTTTTCAAAATACAATCTGAAAATTGATTTTAAATCCTGCATTTCTGATTGCATTACCTGAACTGCTTGCTGAATTCTTAAATACCTTTCAAATAAATAATCTATATTTTCAATTTGTTGAATTTGCCAAGCATATTTTTTTTCATAAAGCTTTTTAAGTTCGGGATATGCTTGTGCAAGACCTTCCGTATCTGCCATGGCACGATGTCTTGTGTCGAACCGTACATTAAATTTATTCATTAAACTTTCTAGTCCGCAAGATTCCAAATCGGGATATATTTCTTTAAACATTTGTTGAGAATCAATACGAGCGTTTTTTATCGGATTACCGGTTTGTCTTATACTCGCTTCATTAATGAAAGAATAATCAAAAACAGCATTATGAGCAACAATCGGATAATCACCGATAAAATCCAAAATCATCGGCATTACTTCTTTTTCTGTCGGTGCATCTTTTACGTCTTCTTCTGTTATTCCATGTATAGCAATACTTGATTTTCTTATATGTTGTTCGGGATTAATCAAAGTTTCAAAACGGTCTTTCATTTTCCCGTTTTCCAAACGAATAGCTGCAAACTCAACCATTCTTTCTTTCGTATAATCCAATCCTGTTGTTTCAACATCCAATACAATTTCTATACACTTCTTTTTCGCAGCCACTATCAACTCTCCCTTTTATATAATTATGATAACATAAAGTATTTTCCCCTGCAAAAAATTTGAAAATAATAATTATTTTTAAATTTTCATTTTAATGTTAAAATTACACTAAAAGTAAAATTAAAAACGGAGGAAGTATGCAAGAAAATAACGCAAAAGATACAACATCTTCAATAGATGTTATAAGACAGGGAAGAATTGATAAAGCACAAGCATTAAGAGAACAAGGTATTAACCCTTATCCTTATAAATTTGAAAAAAATGCTTCGTCAAAAGAACTTCAGGAAAAATATGCCAATCTTGCAAACGGCGAAGAAACACAAGACAGATATAAAGTCGCAGGACGTGTTATGGCTATCAGAAATTCCGGAATGTTTATTGATTTAATGGATGATACAGGAAAAATTCAAATTTTTTCTCACAAACAAAATATTGATGAATCAAAAATTAAATTATTAAAATTAATTGATATCGGTGATATTGTCGGTTTTGAAGGTGACATAAGAAGAACTCCGAGAGGAGAATTAAGCATTAAAGTTATTGATTTTACTATTTTGACGAAATCATTAAAACCACTTCCTGAAAAATTTCACGGTTTGACTGATGTTGAAACAAAATATCGCCAACGCTATATTGATTTAATTATTAACGAAGAAACCCGTGATACGTTTAAAAAAAGAAGTTTAATAATACAAAAAATCAGAGAATATTTAGCTGAAAGAAACTTTTTGGAAGTTGATACACCCATTTTGCAAACAGTTGCATCAGGCGCTAACGCAAGACCGTTTACAACACACCATAATGCTTTAGATATGGACATGACAATGCGTATAGCGCTTGAATTATACCTAAAACGTTTAATTGTAGGGGGCGTATCGGAAAGAGTTTATGAAATAGGAAAATGTTTCAGAAATGAAGGTATAGACACTCGCCACAACCCTGAATTTACTATGATTGAGTTATACCAAGCTTATGCCGATTATAACGATATGATGGAATTAACGGAAAATATGGTTGCTTATGTAGCGCAAGAAGTTCTTGGTACAACAAAAATCAAATACGGTGAACATGAAATTGACTTAACTCCGCCGTGGGACAGAAAAACAATGATTGGTGCTATTGAAGAATACACAAAAGCAGACTTTTCAAAATGTGCAAATCTTGAAGAAGCGGTTAAATTAGCTCAAACAATAAATGTTGATGTTGAAGAATGCGACTGTTGGGGTAAAGTAATTGATAAAGTATTTGAAGAAAAAGTTGAACCAAGCTTAATTCAACCTGTTCATATTATCGATTATCCGCTTGAAATTTCACCTTTGGC
>CAZGRH010000170.1:0-1979 GCA_964527005.1 uncultured Muribaculaceae bacterium
CTTGTATAAAAGCAACAAATATTTCAAAAAACATAGCGGGAAGCGGTAATCCGAACGCACACAATCCCAACAATGCCGACACTAATATTTCTCCGGCAAAAATATTTGCAAAAAGTCTTAACGCCAAACTTAAAGGTCTTGTTATCATTTCCAATATATCAATAAGCAAGGTAATTATACCTGCAAAAGAAGCACCATGCCATATAGAGCGAATGCCTTTTTGCTTAAAACCTTGATACAAGTAATAAACAAGAACCAAAACTGCCATTGCACCTGTCATATTAATATCATTTGTAGGAGAAGCAAATTCTCCCCGTTTTAAATGAATTAATTTTAAAGGTAATTGCCCCATTAAATTTGCAAATAAAATAAAAAGAAATAATGAAGCTATAAGCGGAATATGTTTTTCCCCTTGCGGAAGTGCCGAAACATTTCCCATGAAAAATTTAATTATACTTTCACCTGTTGCTTGAACTTTATCGGGTATAATTTCCAATTTGCGAGTAAGAAAAAAAGCAAGAATAATAACGAACCCCATTGTCGCCCACATAGTAATAAGCGTATCTAAGTGAACATGTAAATTTCCTATATATCCTACCAAATGTCCGCTACTCATAAGTACCTCTAATTCATATACTATTCTAACACAGGAAAACAAAAAATTAAAGAATTTGAAAAAGATGTTATAATAAAACAATGAGCAAGAATATTTTATTAAAAGCTGAAAACGAACACTGTTTATCAAAAGAAGAAATTATAAAATTATTTGATTTCCCTGTTGATGAACTATGTTTATCCTCCGACAATACAAGAAAAAAATACAAAGGAAATGCGATACATTTAAGAGGACTGATTGAATTTACAAATGTTTGCAAACGCAATTGCTTTTATTGCGGGCTAAGATGCGCAAACACTTCAGTAAAACGATACAGAATGACAGAAACTGAAATTATTTTACAAGTAAAACTCTGCAAAGAACACGGAATAAAAACAATTGTATTGCAAGGCGGAGAAGATGATTATTTCACACAAAGTCGACTATGCCGTTTAATAGAAAAAATAAAAAATTATGATATAGCACTTACGTTAAGTATCGGGGAAAAATCATATAATGATTATCGAGCTTTTAAGCAAGCAGGAGCAGACAGATATCTTTTAAGAATAGAAACCACCGATGAAAACTTATATAAGAATTTACATCCGAATATGAGTTATAAAAACAGAATTGATTGTTTGTATAATTTGAAAGAACTCGGATATGAAACAGGCTCCGGTTCGTTAGTCGGATTACCTAATCAAAGTATTGACTCTTTGGCAAACGATATTTTATTCTTTAAAGAAATAAATGCGGATATGATTGGGATTGGTCCATTTATCCCTCACAAAAATACTCCACTTGCAAATGCAAATTCAAATAATTTTGAGCTTGCACTGAAAACAATGGCAATAACAAGACTATTGCTGCCCGATATTAACATTCCCGCAACTACCGCAATGGAAACATTAAAAAAAGACGGCAGAAAATTAGCTTTAAATTCCGGTGCAAATGTAGTCATGCCAAATATGACAGGGTTAACTTATTCTGAAAAATATGAAATTTATCCGAATAAAACGGCAACAAATTTGGAAGATGTAAAAGATTTAATAAAAAGCCTAAACAGAACTGTTTCCAATACAAAAGGCTTCCGAAAAGATAAATAAATTTGTTCAAAAAATGTTTTACCGTTTGTAAAGCAATGTATTTTACTTTTTTCTTGTTTGTAATAACATGTAATAGAATTGATAAATGCCGATAGGTCACGGAAATTTATTAAAAAATTTTTATAAACGACTTAGTCTTTTTTAAGATTGGACAACAATTCACGAGTTACAAACAAAAAAAAGGAGAAAAACGATGCCGGTAGCATCAATGATTGAATTACTTGACGCAGGTGTACACTTCGGTCACCAAACACAAAGATGGAACCCAAAAATGAAAC
>CAZGRH010000171.1:0-1979 GCA_964527005.1 uncultured Muribaculaceae bacterium
AAACAAGATAATTATGTTTGGGCAAAAATTGAACAAAAAGGCAAAAATACAAAAGATATTTTAAAAGCAATAGTGCCTGACATTATAATGAAATTAAAAGGTACCCATTTTATGAGATGGGCAGATTTAGATATTAAATTTCAACGTCCTATCAGATGGATTGTTTCTTTATTTAACAACGAAATTATTGATATTGAAATTGCAAATATTAAAGCTTCAAATATTTCTCGTGGTCACAGATTTTCACAAACGGAAGTTAAAATTAATAATCCCGATGAATATTTAACGGCATTAGAAAAAGCAAAAGTTATTGCGGATGTTGAAAAAAGAAAATCCGTTATTGTTGACCTTGCAACAAAAAAAGCGAATGAAATAAATGCAGATATTCATATCGAAAACGAATTACTGAATGAAGTTACATTTATTACGGAATGGCCGATTCCCGTTATTTGCGATTTTGAAGAAAAATATCTTGAAATTCCCGAAAAAGTTGCGGTTACCGTAATGGCAGTTCATCAAAGATATTTCCCGCTTTACAAAAACGGAAAATTATTAAATAAATTTATTACTATAAGTAATTATGTAGGCAATACGTTTGATAACATAAAAGCAGGCAACGAAAGAGTAGTAAAAGCAAGACTTGAAGATGCCGTATTCTTTGTAAAAGAAGATACTCAAAAACCGCTTATTGCGTATCTTGATGACTTAAAAGGAGTAACATTCCAAAAAGGATTTGGCTCTGTATACGATAAAACACAAAGAATTTGCACACTTTCGAAAATAATCGCAAAAAATTTAAATGCACCGATTGCAGATGTAGAAAGAACCGCACTTTTATGTAAAGCCGATTTAGTTACAAAACTTGTTTTTGAATTTACCGAACTTCAAGGCTATATAGGAGCTGATTATGCATTAAGAAGCGGTGAAGCAAAAGAAGTTGCAACAGGTATTATGGAACATTATTTTCCGCTAAATGCAGATAGCGAATTAGCAAGTGGAATTGAGGGTCAAATAGTAGGTATCGCCGATAAAATTGATACGGTTGTTACAGTTTTTGCCGACGGCAAAAAAATATCAGGTTCTAACGACCCATTGGGCGTAAGACGTGCAACTTTAGGTGTTTTAAAAACCGTTATTCAAAAAGAATTAAATGTAAATATTTCGGAATTAATAAAATTAGCAATTGACTTACTTCCTGTTAAAATCGAAGATAAAACAACTTTGTTCAATAATATAAAAGATTTCTTTGAACAAAGATTAATAATTTTACTTTCCGATAAATATAAGCACGATATTCTTGAAGCTTGTATCAGCGAAAAAGATGTACTTTCTAATTTAAAAGATTTTAATAACAGACTGGAAATAGTTTCAAATATCATAAAAGAAGATAATTATTCTCAGTTCCATGAGGGAATTAACAGAATTATCAGATTAATTAAAAACGAAAATATTGTAGTTGAAGTAAATTCTAAATTATTTGTTACGGATATTGAACAAACTCTTTGGAATAAAACATCTCGTATTAACGAAAATGAATTATCTTATGAAAAATTACGGAAAGAATTAAACGCTTTAGTTCCTTATATTTCTGAATTTTTTGATAAAGTATTGGTTATGGATAAAGAAGAATCAATCAAAAATAATAGAATTGCTTTATTAAAACAAATAAAAGATAAATTTTCAAAAATAGCAGACTTTAGCAAAATAGTTTTTTAAAATCAGCAGTTCCAAAAAACTAAAAAATCCGCTAAACGCTTGTGAAAAGTGATTCTTTGTCACTAAGCTTTACGATTAAAATAAAGAAGCAAAGAACTACCGTTTATGCGGTAGTTCTTTGCTTTTTAATGTTTTTATTTTAATCTTTCCCATACAACAATGTTTTTGAATCTTTCCCACCTTTTTCCGTTATGCCATATTTTGGAATATATTGCGGTGTTGAAGTTTTATCTGCTATTTCTAAACGAAGAAGATGCACGTCA
>CAZGRH010000172.1:0-1910 GCA_964527005.1 uncultured Muribaculaceae bacterium
AAGTGTATTTTGCACATTTATTATTGTTGTCGTATAATCAAGATATGAAGAAAAAAATATTTATAATAATAGCTTTATTAATAACAAATTTTGCTTCGGCACTTGGAATTATTGACACCGAAAAAATAACAATTCAACAAGCCGTTAACATTGCAAGTAAGAGCAATTTAGACATACAATCTTCAAGATTAAATAAAGATATAGAAATAAACAACATCAAATCAGCAAACAAATTGCAAAATCCTGATTTTGGTGTTTTTTATAATTTAGGGAATGCAGGCAAAGATAATCCGCAAGAAATTTCATTTACGCAAATGATTGAACTCGGAAAAAGAGGGGCAAGAAAGAAACTTGCACAATCTGTTGCCCAATTAACGGAAAGAAATATTGAATATTTAGAAGTTGATTTAAGAATGGATGTAAGAGAAGCATACACAAATTTGCTTGCAAAAAAATCAGTTCTTTCCACGCTTAAAGATCAAGAAGACTTTTTAACCAAGATGGTTTCGATAGCAAAAGAAAGACACAATAGCGGAAAAATTGATAAAACTGAAGTTTTACAATCACAATTATTGTTAAACCAAATTAAAACAGAAGTTAACTCGGCGAAATATGATATAAAAACTGCGTTGTACGAATTCAATAAAGTTATAAACCGGCCGGAAGGATTTTTCGATACCCTAGAAGATAATTTTACAAAAGATTACAAACCGCTTTCCATGCCTGCGCCGAAAGCGAAAATGCCCGAATTTGAAAAAATTTCCAATGATGCGTTAAATAACAGAATTGATATAAAAATTGCGTTGCAAGAAATTGAAGTAGCTGAAAAGAATTTGATTGTAGTTGCAAAACAAAAAATACCTGATTTTGAAATTGAATCAGGTTACAGTTATCAAAATCCGGGGCAATCAAATGACGGAACGTTTAAACACGGTTCATTTGTCGGTGCAAGTTTAGTAAATATTCCTTTATTTTACAATTATGCACCCGAAATTAAAAATGCGAAATTAAAACTTGAACAAGCGAAACTAAATTATGCTTCCGTTGAAAATAAAGCATTAAACGACTTAAAAAAAGCATACGAAAAATTTCTTACTGCACAAGTAAATTTAAATTATTATAATGACGAACTTCTTTCAAATTCAGAAAATTTGATACAAGAATCAAGAAAAAATTATTTTGCGGGCAAAACCGATCTAACGACATTAATTACAATGGAAGAATCATACAGAATGATTATTATTGCCCATACTTATGCCCTTTCAGATTATTATAATGCATGGAATTATTTTGTAAGAGAAGTTAATAATGAAAACTTTAAATTGATGATACCCGACGAAGAAGTTTAAAAATATTACCTTGTATAAACTCTTGATAACCTTGCTTTCAATCTGCAAAGAAGTTCATAATTAATTGTTCCGAGAATATTTGCCCACTCGTTTATTGAAATATCTTCACCGATAAGAGTTATAATATCACCCTCGTTTGCTTCAACTTCCGAAATATCAAACATCATTTGATCCATGGTTATATTACCGATTTGCGGAACTTTTTTGCCATTTAGAATACCATAAATTTTATTTGATAATCCTCTGTCAACACCATCAGCATATCCTATAGGAATTGTTGCTACAACAGAATCTTTATCAAAAATATGAGTATGTCCGTAACTAACACCGGTTCCCTTTTTTGCAATGTGAATATTAATAATTCTGCCTTTTAAACTCATTGCAGGAATTAAATCAGGAACTTTTTTTGCAAAAGCCGGCAAATCAGGGACTAAACCATATAAAGCAAGACCAAGACGAACCATATTGTATTTATCTTCTTCATATTGAGAAATTGTTGCAGCCGTATTAAAACAGTGCAAAATCAAGCCTTTTGTATCAATTTTTGATAAAATATCATTC
>CAZGRH010000173.1:0-1874 GCA_964527005.1 uncultured Muribaculaceae bacterium
GACAGGAATAAAATGATAGGCAGGTGCATCGCCAAGTGCTTCAATAATTTCAAAAGCACCGGTTTTTTGTCCCTCTATTCTGTATGGATTTACCGAATTAACTAATGTTATTGGCGCATTTTTTGAAATTTCTATAACCATTTCTAATGCTTCATCAAAATTACCCTCTATAGCAATTATTTCTGCACCATACATCATCGCTTGTGATAATTTTCCGAGAGCAATGTAGCCGTCAGGAATTAAAACAAAAACTTTAACACCTGCTTTAGCGCCATAAGCAGCAGCTGCAGCACTTGTGTTCCCTGTTGAAGCACATATAATTGCTTTTGAGCCGTCTTCAACAGCTTTTGTAATAGCCATTGTCATCCCTCTGTCTTTAAAACTTCCGGTCGGATTTGCACCCTCATATTTTAAATATACGTTAGCCTTTAAACCGATTTTCTTAGCTAAATTATCAGCTTTAATCAAAGGTGTATTTCCCTCGTTAAGTGTTATTATCGGTGTTTTGTCCGTAACGGGCAAAAATTCTCTGTATTTGTTGATTAATCCTTGATAATGATTTTTTTGCATAATTATAACTCCTAATTCATTACTCTTAAAATATTGTCAATTTTATTTATATCGTTTAATTTAACAAGTTCTTTAAGTGCGTTTTGAATATCTGACTCTTTTCCTTTTTCTGTTATTACAATAATTTCAGCGGTATTGTCTTCTTTTATACCTTTTTGCATAATTGTAGAAATATTTATGTTGTTTTTTCCGAAAATCGTACCTACGAGCCCTATAACCCCTGGGTTATTACTTGCATTAACCGCAATATAATATTCGTTATATGTATCACCAATATTAATTTGTTCCGCTATTTCATTATGATTGCAAACTGTTTGAGGTAAGGGAGTATCACAAGTTGTTAATTCTGAAGTTAAAACAAGTAAGTCACCGACAACAGAACTTGCCGTCGGTTTAGCACCTGCACCCGCACCCGTGAAAACCAAATCACCGACGGGATCTCCCGTGAACATTATTGAATTTGTTGCGTTATCTACTTTGGCTAACAAATGCTTTTCGGAAACCAACATCGGATGAACTCTAACATCTATTTTTCCGTCATCAAGTTCTTGTCCCATTGCAATCAATTTTATTTTATAACCTAACTCTTTTGCTGATTTAATATCTTGCGCCGTTATTTTTGTAATGCCTTCACGATAAATTTTGTTTATATCCACTTTTTTATTAAAAGAAATCGTCGATAAAATCGCAATTTTATAAGCTGCATCATACCCCTCGACATCACCTGTCGGGTCAGTTTCGGCATAACCGAGTTCTTGTGCTTGTTTTAGCGCCGTTTCGTACGATAAATTTTTTTCTGCCATTTTTGTAAGTATATAATTTGTTGTACCGTTCAAAATCGCTGCAATTTTTTTTACTTTATTTGCGGAAAGAATTGTTTTTATAGGCATTATAATAGGAATACCGCCTGCAACTGCAGCTTCATATAATATAATTACATTTTGTTCTTTTGCTAACCTGAAAAGCTCGCTGCCTTTTTTTGCCAAAAGTTCTTTATTTGCAGTAATAATGTGTTTTTTATTTTTGATTGCAGTTTGAAGCAATTCAAATGTTGGATGAACACCGCCTGAAACTTCAATAACAATATCAATATCCGGATTATTAACAACTTCTTCCGCATTGTCGGTTAGTAAATCCATGTTAAAATTTTCAATATTTCTTTTTTTGTTGATATTTTTAACGGCTATTTTAACAATATTGATATTGTCAAAACGTTGTAAAACATTATAAACACCTGTTCCTACCGTTCCAAATCCGATTATTCCGACATTAAATGACTTCATTTTCGCTCCTTTTAAATTTTA
>CAZGRH010000174.1:0-1837 GCA_964527005.1 uncultured Muribaculaceae bacterium
ATCTGTATATAGACTTCTATCATAGTTAATGGTAGTAGTTATGCAAAATACAAGTAATTTATCATATATAAACAGCAAAAAAGTAATAAATATGCGCTCTGAAATATTATTCAGAGAAGCGGAGGATGATTTTTTCTATTTTAACAAAATTAATTCTGCATTGAAAAAGTTGGAAAAGTCTATTGAATTAACACCATCACATACAAAAAGTCTTATGTTATGTGCTGATATTTATTTTATGAAAGGCAATGTGAAAAAAGCGTTAGAAACTTATAAAATAGCACAAAACAAAACACCAAGAGGGCTTGCTTCTGTTGCAAATTGCTTGTATGTTTTAAAAGATTATGAAAGCGCTTTATCTTATATAAATGAAACTATTACATTATTAAAAGATGATGATTTTTCGTTATATTCTCACTTAGTGGAAATAAAAATCAACTCTCTTGTTGAGTTAAAAAAGTACAAACAAGCTTATATTACTTTTATTCAAGCTCAAAATGTTTTGGATACTGTTTCCTTGAAAAATATTTATAATTCGAATTATGAGCTAATTAATGAGAAGTTAAAGCTTCAAAAAAAATTACGACAATCACGTTTAAAAATTGTATAATGTAAAAGCTTGGTAATATTAAGAACTAGTTAGATGAAATCAAATATAAAAAAAATTATTTTACTTTTTATAACATTAACATTTTTGTATCTTGTTTTTGTAAACTTAGATTTTAAAGAGTTGCTTTCAATTATAAAGGAGTTTAATTTAACATACCTGATTGCGTTGTCTGTTTCGGTCGTACTTGCCTTAGCGTGTAGAGGAGTTTGTTTTAAGGTTCTTATTTCCAAAACGGTTAATGCGCCGTTAAAAGATTTAATTCCTCTATGTCTGACAGGGGCTTCTCTTAATATTGTTTTGCCAGCAAGGGCGGGGGATATATTTCGAGCATATTATGTCGGACAAAAATATGATGTTAATAAGGTAAAAATTTTCGGAACAATTATGCTTGAAAGGATTTTTGACGGTTTGATAATTCTTTCAATGCTTCTGTGTGCTATTTTTTTGTATAACAAAGACGAGTTGGCACAAAATTTATGTATTTGTGCAGCGGTTTTCTTTGTAGGTTCTTTGTTTGTAGCATTGTTAGCGGTTAAATATAATAAAATAGACGTTATTTGTAAATTTTTGGAAGAAAAAACAAATTTTTTGCCGAATGGATTAAAAGAAGTAATTCATTCGGTTTTGCAGTTTACAAATAAAATTTGTAATTCGTTTGTTTCGGGTTTTGAAATACTTAAATATCCTAAAAATTTGGTTTCAATATTGGTTGCTTCACTTGGAATATGGTTTTTTGAGTGCCTTAACTATTTTATAGTTATTCAAGGGTTTAATTGTGAAGTCAGTTGGTCTGTTGTATTGTTTATAATCCCATTTATAGCCCTTGCTTGTATGATACCTTCAACCTCAATTTTTATAGGACCATATCAGTTTGCAATTATTGCGGCGTTTGCTATTTATGATGTTTCAAAAGAAACAGGGCTTGCAATTTCGATTGTTGAACAAGCTGTTGTAACAATATTAACTTCATTAGTTGCTGTTGCATTTTTGATAAAAAACAATATTTCTTATAAAGAATTAAAAGAAGATATTGAAAAATAATTTTTGTCTTATATGTGATAAGGATAGTCGTCTTTAAATTGCCAACCATCCATTTCTAAAAGTCCGCTACAAGCAGATCCTGAAGATTTACATCTATTTAATACTTGCTCTCTTGACTCATATTTTACCCTGTAAGGAATAATTTTGCCGAGTTCGTATCCTGAAGTAGCTGTTTCGGGACAATAT
>CAZGRH010000175.1:0-1802 GCA_964527005.1 uncultured Muribaculaceae bacterium
TGTTGAATTAAAAGAAACAGGTGCTTTATGTGATATAGCTCCAACTGTTCTTCAATTATTGGATATTCAAAAACCGGTTGAAATGACAGGTGAATCATTAATTAAATAATTAATTGTGAAAAGTTTTAAGAGAGAACTTGTTTGAGTTCTCTCTTTTTATATTTTTTTAGTTTGTTAATTATAATTACATCAAAGTAACTTATAAAAACAATAAGAAATGATACCGGTAAAAAAATATACGAATGTCATTGTTGAAAACAACATATTATAAATTACTCTTCAAAAATTTTGTTAATTTGATCGTTTATATTCCATATTGATATGCACATTATAAAAATATCCGGTTTATATTCAAGTGTTTTGCTTTCAAAATATTTTATAAATTTAAAACGTTCGTTATATGGTATTTGTTGAACACTGTTATTTCTTATTCTTCTTGTGTATTTAAAAGAAAACGGAAGAATATTGCAAAGATTTTCACTCATACTTGTTCCGAATAATACAACTTTCAAATCTGTTCCTTGCGGATAATAAAAATCTTTTCCTTTATAATTCGGTGTATCTGTTATTTTAATTTGCCGTTTATTAAAATTTTTGTGTATATAATATTTGTAATCATTGATTAAAAATTTATTGCAAATATTTTCGGATAAATTTAAATATTGACATGTTTGTCCGCTGCTATATTTATCGTAAAAATCACTTTTTACATCTTTTCTGTATATATAGTTAAAATCATTTTCGGATAAAATATTTAATTGTGGAAAATCTTTTTTGATAACTTTCATTAATTCTTTATAACCGACAAAAGCACCGCTATCCGTCCAATGATGATCTGTTCTGAAGTACAAATAATCATTATTTTTTTCTTGCCTTAATTCTTTTAACGGATAAATAATTTTTAATCCGGTTTTATCTCTTATTTCGTTTATTTCTTCAAGATAATCTTCTTTTATATTTATTTCCGCCCGAGGATATACGAAAATTTTACTCGGGACAATAAGAATATAAAATTTTATATTCTTTGAATTTAAATATTTTTCAAATTTTATTAATGTTTCAAATACCTTTTTAAGAGTCAGCTTTGAAATTTTGCATTTTATTTCTGTATTAGTATATAAAAAATGATTTTTGCGACAAATAATGCCTTTTGAGTTTGCGCCCGAAGATAAATATTGTAATATACTTGAAAATTTTATTAAATCCGTTCTTAAAAAAAATCTGTCATTAAACCAGTTTTCAAAATTTTTATTGAAATTGTAATTAAATGTACCATGTTTACTAATTAAAGGTTCCCATTTTGCAAGTGTGCGATTTTCCTCTAATGATACTGCATCTTTGTTTATATTTGATATCGGTAAAAATAAAAATACTAAAAACACGCATAAAAAAGCTATATCGGATTTCGAATTATTTTTTATAATTATTGCAAAATTTCGATAAAGATAAGTAATTAATTTATAACAGAGAATAATGAATAAGAGATAAAGGATAAAGTTTCGTGGAATGTAAACCAATACTGATAAAAACAATAATAAACAAAATGCTATTATTTTTATATTTTTACCCGTAAATTTCATATTCCAAACTTTTATTTTGATTTTAATGTGTATTATTCAATTATTGTAATACATTCATTCTGATTTGTGCAATTTTTAATTTTGTTAATATTTAAAAATCTGTTGAAATGACAGGTGAATCTTTGATTAAATAGTTGAAGCAACCAAAATGTAAAAGCTCCTCATTTGAGGGGCTTTTTATTTTATATTTATAGTATCATATATTTATAAGCAAGATTAAAA
>CAZGRH010000176.1:0-1796 GCA_964527005.1 uncultured Muribaculaceae bacterium
GGAATAAATGATATTAAATTATTATTAAATTTATTCAAAACACAAATTTAATAAAACAATTAAATCCACCAAGTCTTTTCGGGTTCGTTATTCGGTTGTTCAATACTGAAAAATTTATCAAAAACCATATCTTTTTTATCAGACATATTATGTTGAATTTTCAAAGTTTTAAAAATACTTCGGTTTTCATCATTAACTTCTCTGTTAGTAACAATAATATCGCAGTCAAATTCATCAGCATATTTTTTTAATTCACTTTGTTCATACGGTGTCGTTGTTTGAGCAGTTGCTCCTTTTAAATACACACTGCCTTGGAAAGAAACACTATTCATTTTTATATTTACCTTTCTTTGTATATCATAAAAATCAAACAAAAATTTTTTTGCCTTAAAGTTTTTTTGTTTTTATTAAATATCGCAAATAAGATAAACCGATTATTGAAGTTAAAATCGAGGCTGCAGGAATTGCTATTCCCAAATGATACAATGTTGCATGCGGAATAAAAGTACACAAACAAAATCCGACGGGAATTCTGACAAAAAATGCGGAAATAATACTATTCACCGCCGCAAAAAGTGTTCTTCCGCAACCAAAGAAAAATCCGTTAATACAAAACACAAAAGGAACAATCAAATAATCATAACTGAAAGTTTTTAAATATTGCGCACCTGCCGTTAAAACATCTTCATCTTGTGAAAAAATTATAATAGCACTCTTTGGAAACAATTGTTGCCAAACAAAAAATACAAACCCGAAAGCAAAAGAAAATAAAATAGAAAGTTTTAAAGCCTTAAGTGACCTGTTATAATTACCTGCACCTACATTTTGAGCAGTCAATGCAGTTAATGCCATTGCAAAAGAGCCTGCGGGCAACATCAAAAATGCATTTAAACGAACTACGGCGCCGTAAGCGGCAGAAGCCGCCACACCCATTGAATTTGCAATAGAAAACAAAAATAAAAAAGATAAAGGAATTAAAGTATCTTGCAACGACAAAGGAAGTCCTATTTTAAATATTTCTTTTGCCGTTTGTATATCGAAACGTAATTTTCTAAATTGAAATTTAAAGATAAAACTTCCGTATTTTAAATAAAATACACCTAAAACAACACTGACCAATTGCGAAAATACAGTAGCAATTGCAGCCCCTATTGCGCCCAAGCCGAATTTTCCGACAAGTAAAATATCTGCAACAATATTAATTATGCAAGATACAATAACAAAATACATCGGCGCAATTGAATTACCCAACCCTCTAAGCACCGCACTGATTGCATTATATGCGAAAATAAAAATCAAACCGAAAGAACAAACAAAAAGATAATTTTTTGCTTCTAAAAATGCTTCTTGCGGAGTTTTTAACAAATTTAAAATTTGAACGTCGAAAGATATGGTTAAAACGCTTAAAATTATTGCAGCAAGGAAAAAACAAATCGTCATCGTATTAACGATTTTAAGTATATTTTCAAATTGTTTTGAACCGAACGCTTTTCCTATCAAAACAGTGGCACTAACCGTAAGCCCAGTAATAAAAAATGTTAAAGTCTGCAAAAGTTGAGAACCGGTTGCAACTGCCGAAACAGTACGGCTATCGCAAAAATATCCGACAATAATCAAATCTGCAGCACCATATAATGCTTGCATAAAATTTGCGCCGATAAACGGAAGCGCAAACATTAATAAAGTAGTAACTAAATTTCCTTTTGTTAAATCTTTTTCCATAAATATTTATAATAATACTTTCTCTAAAAAATTTTTTCAATTACGCAAAATTTAAATTTTATAGTATAATTTTA
>CAZGRH010000177.1:0-1793 GCA_964527005.1 uncultured Muribaculaceae bacterium
TCTTCGTTGGAAATTATTGCACAAAACAAGACGGGAAAGTCGCAAATTTTAATGATTTTTTAAAAGAAAACAAAGGAATTAACAGGCTTGCCGTTTTGCGATGTGATGTGGATAATTTGGGGCAAACCTTTATTAACGGTTTTCCCGATGGTTATTCAACGATTTCAAGAACAACATCATTATCAAGACAGTTAAGTTTATTCTTTAAATTTTACATAAATAATATTTGTAAATCAAAAATTTCAGGTGAAGCCGATACTGAAATAAAAAATTTTTCATTGGATGATAGTGAGGCAACAAACGAAAAATGTCTATCAATTGTTTATTCGGGCGGTGATGATGTATTTGTTGTGGGCAGTTGGCTTGATGTTTTAAATTTTGCATTCGATTTAAGAGAATGTTTTAGAAAATATACTTGTAATAAATTAACTTTTTCGGGCGGAATAGGTTTCTTTTCGGCAGGTTATCCTATTTCTCAAATGGCGATACAAACCGGTGAATTAGAGGATTTAGCAAAAAAATATGATAATTTAACAAAAGATTCAATATCATTGTTCGGCAAAAACGATGATAGAGATAATACATATCACTGGGAAGAATTTAAAACAAAAGTATATGAAAAAATAAAATTGTTATCGAGATTGTGTAAATTTGATGAAAATGTGGCGGATAACAATAAAATATTATTTTCAACCTCAATGAGATACAAATTTAAACAACTGCTTGTTGAAAATGACAAAGATAAAATTAACTTATCAAGACTCGCCTATACATTAGCGAGAATGAAACCCGCAGATAAAGATTTAAACCAAAATGCAACACTGAAAAAACATTGGTATGAATTTAGAGAAAATATATATAAATGGAGTCAGGAAGATAAAAAATCTTTATTAACGACAATAGATTTAATTATATATTTGAATAGAAAAGAGGTTTAAAATGGATAATACTAATTATTCTGCGAAACAAAATCCTAAGAAAATAGCAGATTTAAATGCTGATATGGCAAATGAATTTGTTAAAGAAAAATTGTTTGACGATAGAAATGGTAATAAAAAACCGTTAATTACCACATCGCAAATAAGAAAATTTTTATCTGCAGTTAATTGTTTGGAAAACAAAATTTTAAGTTGTGAAGAAAACTTATCGCAAGATATAGCAAATGAAATAAAATATTTAAAAGTAAAACTTGCCTACCAAGTAGGCAGAGATGGAAAAGCAGGTTTGCGAAATTTTTATAACGAACTTGAACCTTTAATTTCACAAATCGGCACAAGTAAAAATAACTATACAAAAGTTGCAAGATATATAGAAGCAATCGTAGCATACCATAAATTTAACGGAGGAGAATAATATATGAATAATATGAAAGCCATTTCGGATAAAATTATCATTAAAGCAGAATTAAAATTATTAACGGGTATGCATATCGGGAAATCAAACGATTTTGCCCCTATCGGTGCGGTTGACAGCGTTGTTATAACCGACCCTTTAACGAAACAACCCATTATTCCGGGGTCTACATTAAAAGGTAAATTAAGAACAATGCTTGCTAAATTAGAAACGGAAGGTCCTGTTTTAAAAAATCATAATGAAGATAATGAAATTATCAAACGTCTTTTTGGTTCATCAAATCCCGTAACGGAAGCACGTTTGCAATTCTATGATATATTTCTGAACAATGCCGATGAGTTGAAAAATAAAGAAACGGATTTGTTATATACGGAAATTAAGTTTGAAAACACAATTAACAGAACAACTGCGGTTGCTAACCCGAGACAACTCGAAAGAGT
>CAZGRH010000178.1:0-1713 GCA_964527005.1 uncultured Muribaculaceae bacterium
GAACAAGGATTGGTTAAATATTCAAAACAAGCAAAACCTGAAAATTTAAACAAAATATACAATATTTATGCTTCGTATTTAAAAGGAACTAAAGTTAATAATTGGATGTTTATTTTAAATTTAGTTCAAAATAGAAATTTAAACGGAGAAGATTATGTATTATATAAGCTTGCGGGTTTGCAAAACGGTGAAAAAGCATATATGTTGTATTCTTTACTTGAAAAAAAATATCCGAATTCTGATTATGCGCCTGAATCTTTGTGGAATGTATTTTGGTATAAATACAATAAGCAAGAATATAGTGCAGCCACAGAATTAGCATATAAACACTTAAAACAATATAAAAATGTGAATTCTACACCAAAAATTGCTTTTTGGCTTGCAAAAACAGAATTAAAACAAAATAAAATAAATGAAGCTCATAATATCTTAAATAAAATCATCACTAAATATCCTGATGATTATTATGCTCTTCGTTCGGAATATTTGTTAAATAAACGCAGTGATTTTTGGAATACGGATAAAAATTTACAATTACCTCAAAATTTTAAAGAAATTGAATTCCCGATTTCATTATCGGAGCTAAATATAAAAGATGTTAAATTAATAAATTCGTTATTTGAATTAGGCGACTACGATATTTGGCTTGATGCTGATTTTAAAAATAAAATTGTTGAAAGTTGGTTTGAACAAAGGAAAGGAAAAATTTCACGTTCTGCAATATTGGCTCGTGACGCAATAAAAGAGATGGAAGTTAAACCGCCTTTTTTAAGTGCTGCTTATAAATTAGCTTATCCTTTACATTATTCCGACGAAATAAATATAGTAAGTAAAAAATTAGAAATTGATCCTTATTATGTTATTTCAATAATAAAAGAAGAAAGTCATTTTGATCCGAGTGCTAAAAGTTCAACAATGGCAACCGGTTTAATGCAATTAATGCCATCCACCGCAAACTTTATGATTTCAAAACATGTAATGAATTATAATTTTTTAACAAAATTACAAGACTCCAAAACGAATATATACATCGGTACAAATTATATTAAATATTTAAAAGATAAATTCAACAATGATTTATACGTTACTGCCGCATATAATGCGGGAGAGGGTTATGTGGTTAAATGGTTAAAACAATACAGAACAAAAGATAATGATGAATTTATAGAAAGTATTCCGTTTGAAGAAACAAGAAATTATATTAAAAAAGTGTATAGAACGTATCATTTGTATAAAAAAATTTATAAATAACAATTTCAAAACCGTGTTTGTGTAGCTTTAATGAGAGATTAAATAAGTTATTTTAATCTCTCATTAAAGTTATATTTATTGGTGCTTTTTTGTTAGAATATGCCTCTTTAAAAATTGTAAGTGAAGAATTAAAAAGGAGGAGGATATGACAACAGTTGAACCTATTAGAAATTTAGAACATCTGCGCAAGCTTGAAAATTATTTGATAAACAAAAATAAAAGAGATTTGTTGTTATTTACAATCGGAACAAATTGCGGATTGAGAATTTCAGATATTGTTGCACTTAATGTTGCAGATGTACGTAATAAAAATCATATTCGAATTATTGAAAAAAAAAACAGGTAAATATAAATCTTTTCCTATTAATTCAAAATTAAAGCCGATGTTTGAAGAGTTTATAAAAGGAAAACGCTCTGACGAAGCACTTTTTACAACAAGATTTCAAAACCGAATGGATAGAT
>CAZGRH010000179.1:0-1702 GCA_964527005.1 uncultured Muribaculaceae bacterium
CTTATATAATTCATTAAAATCAATACTTCTATCAAAAAAATCTCCAAGTTTTAAAGGTATTGAAAATTTTTTAAGCATGTCTGATTTACAAAAAATGGTAATATTAGATGCAGGGTTAACAGTAGGAAGAGTTAATACATCAAGAAATAAAAATGAAAAATCAGAAATGTTATTTAAAATGCGGGGAATGTGCTATTTAAATTATATTGCGCCAAAAAATATTGAAAAATTATTAAATAAAATTACTAAATCTTTATTTGGTTTGAATACTGTTTTAGATCCGAAAATAATTAATAATAAAGAATTTTTAAATACAATAAAAAATCAAAAATTAATATTGCCTAAAACTGTTTCAGAAAAAGAAATAATTGATTTTTTGGATAATAATTCTTCTTCAATGTTCTGTAAACTTGCCGAAAAAATGAAATTAGTATCTTATTTGGATACAGGAATTAGAGATCCCAAAAGATATGTAGATACCAAAAAAATCATAGAATTGAAAAATGCAATTGAAGTTTTTGCGAATGATTCTTTAAAATCAGGTTCGGTTGAAAAATATGCAAAAAAAGCACTAAAAGCTAAAAGTTTCAACATTTTGGCAAATGTAGCGATTAGCAGTTTATTATTGGCAATGATATTACCTAAACTTCAATTTCTGTTCAGAAAAATTACGACAGGCTCTAACTTAGACCCCGGAATTAAATTTTCCGATAAAACATCTCAATAAAATACAAAATGGTGCAATTTTTATAAACAAATTAACGGTTTAAAACTTACTTCTTACCCATATCAAATGATAACCGAATTCTGTTTTAACAGGTCCGACAATTTCTTTAGTGTCACTGTTAAAAGCAGCATTTTCAAACACCCTGACCATTTGTCCTTTTTGAAAACAACCCAAATCTCCGCCTTTCGCTGAAGATGGACAAATGGAGTATTCTTTTGCATAATAAACAAAATCTTCATAAGATTTTATTTCATCTTTAATTTGTTCAGCTTCTTCAATTGTATTTACTAAAATATGATTTGCACAAGCAGTTCTGTAGTCTTGTGCAAATACCGATAATCCAAGAATAAAAACAAATGATAAAATCAACAATTTCTTCATATTTATCTCCTGTTTGCATATTAACATTTAAAAGTTTATTGTGTCAATTGTCGGAGCATTCAGTTGTATTTTTGTATAAAAAACATTCTTCACCGTGTGCATTTATTATTCCTATAGCTTGTAAATAAGAATATATAATTACTGTACCGACAAATTTCATACCTCGTTTTTTTAAGTCATTTGAAATTTTATCGGATAATAAAGATGAAGTTTTTAAGTTGTACGGTTCAAAAATAACTTTATTATTTGTAAATTGCCATATATATTTGTCGAAACTGCCAAATTCTTTTTGTATTATTTTGAAAATTTTACTGTTATTGATTGTTGCATTTATTTTTAATCTGTTACGGATTATTCCTTTATCGGATAATAATGAATTTATCTTGTTTTCATCATAATTAATTATTTTTTCTAAATCAAAATTATCAAACGCAATTTTAAAATTATCACGCTTATTAAGAATACATTCCCACGATAAACCGGCTTGAAATAATTCAAGTATTAATAATTCAAATAATTTTCTATCATCATGGCATGGCATCGACCATTCTTTGTCATGATAGCTGACATAATTCGAATTTTTTAAATTTACCC
>CAZGRH010000180.1:0-1699 GCA_964527005.1 uncultured Muribaculaceae bacterium
GTATTTGGCCGAGCGAACATTGTATTAGTCAAAAAACATTGGATTTATTGGCAAATATGGGGATAAAATGGACAATTACCGATGAAAGTGTTTTGTCAAATTCGATAAAGAAAGAAATAATCAGAGATTTTAGGGGTTGTTACGAAGATCCTTATGATGTTTGTTCTTTGTATTTATACAAAACAAAGCAAGATAAAGAAATAAATTTGATTTTTAGAGATTCTTTTTTGCCGAATTTAATTACTTTTGAATATCCTCACAGAAACGGGGAATTATGCGCAAATGATTTTGTAGACAGAATTAAAACAGTTTATGATAAATTAAAAAATTCCCCCGATAAAAAGCATATAATTACAATTGCAATGGACGGTGAAAACAGTTGGGCTTCTTATCCGCAAGATGGTGCAGGTTTTTTGGAAAAAGTTTATTCTCTTATTAATGAAGATAAAATATTAAAAACGGTGCTTGTCAGTGATTATATAGAGGAAAATAAAAAAAGTGAAAAATTATTAAAGAAAGTTGCTGCAGGTTCGTGGGTAAATCAGGAATTTCAACTTTGGATTGCCGAACCTACAAAAAATCTTGCTTGGGATTATTTGGTGAAAGCTCGTAATGAATTTAAAAAAGCAGAGAAATCGGGATTGTTAACCAAAGAACAAATTAAATCGATTAAATCAGAAATATTTATTGCCGAAAGTTCTGATTGGTTTTGGTGGTACGGAGAACCGAATAATTCCGGACAAGATCACATATTTGATTTTTTGTTCAGAGAACATTTAAAAAATGTATATACTATGCTTGGAAAAGCAGCTCCCGATTATTTGGAAATGCCGTTGATTTCGTATATGGGAAAGCCGTCAAAAACTCCCAGACGAGAGATAAAACCTTTAGTTAACGGAAAACTTAAAAATAATAATGAATGGCTTTGGGCTGGTTGTATAGATATTCCTAGCGGTCCGATTTTGCATGAAAATAAATTATTTAACAGAATTTATTTCGGAAATGATAAAGAAAATATTTATTTGCGATTTGATTTAAATAAATATTTTCTTGAGAGAAAAATTAATTTGCAGGAATATTGTGCAATATACATATATTTTAAACATTATAACAATATAACATATTCGACATCTGCTCCTCGAGCAACAAATAAAATCGGTAATATGTTCCCTGTTTTGTCGGACGGATATACAAATGAAGTTAAGATAGCTTTAACCGGAAGTAAAAAATATTCTTTGCAATACTCAAAAGCGGCAAAAGACGGATTATGGGAATTGCAATGGGAGCATAATATTCATTATGCAAACGGCGAAATTTGTGAAATGTGCATTCCTTTTAAAGATTTAGGTATAAATAGCGGTGATCATTTGGGATTTTTCACAATGGCAGGATTTAGCGGTATTGCCGCTGAGGTTTACCCGCAAGATGTTCCGTTGACATTAAAATGTCCTTAAAAAAACCTTTCCCAAAGTAGCTTGGGAAAGGAATGAGCACTAAGAATAAGCAATCAGAAGAGTTGAGGATTTACATTTATATAATAAAATATTTAACTCTTTTGTTCATTGTGCATTGTAACTATATTTAATAATTATTCTTTCGGATAAAAAGAGTTATATATAATTTGTATTTTAATAGTAATTAGTGTGCATTTTTGCATAAAAAAATAAGAGCCTGAAAGACTCTTATTTTTTAACTAATC
>CAZGRH010000181.1:0-1664 GCA_964527005.1 uncultured Muribaculaceae bacterium
TTTTATCTGAATCAAAACCTGAATTTGGTGCTTGTGTTTTTGCTTCGGTAATTTCAGGTTTGGTAACGGTACCTTTGGATATAAAATTAACCGTTTATGAATTAACTTCGATACTAAAAGATTGTGAACCGTCAGTTTTAATGGTTTCTAAAAATTTTATTGATACTGCTTTGGAATTACAAAAAAATGTTTCCTCTATAAAACATTTAATTTTAATTGATGAATATACTAAAAATTCTAATTTTCAAAGTATTTATGAATTGGAAAATAATTTTTATACAAAATGGAAACACAGAAGTTCAAAATCTACCGCATTAATTATATATACCTCCGGTACAACAGGAGCGCCAAAAGGGGTTGAAATTACTTTTAGAAATTTATTGGCGCAACTTGAAGATTTAAGTTTTGCACTGGATAAAGTTCTCGGACAAATTGATACAATAAATGTGTTATCAATATTGCCAATGAATCATTTATTTGAATTAACCGTCGGATTTTCAACATTTTTAAATTTCGGTTTTTCGATTTATTACACGCAAAGTTTAAAACCGAAAGATATATTAAATACAATGCGAGAAAAGCAAATTGAATTTATGATCGTAGTTCCCGCTTTTTTAAAACTGTTAAAAAGCGGAATTGAAAGCGAATTGGATAAAGCGCCAAAAATACAAAAAATGTTATTTAAAACAATGTTTTTTATCGCAAAATTTATTCCTTTTTATTGCTTAAAAAGATTATTGTTCAAACAAATACATAATAAATTCGGCGGGCATTTCGTGGGTTGTATTACGGGTGGTGCGCCATTAGATACAAATGTCGGTGATTTTTTTGAACGTATCGGTATAAAAGTATTTCAAGGTTACGGCTTAACGGAAACAAGCCCTGTTATATCAGTAAATTATGATAAAAGAGATGTTTTAGCGTCAGTCGGAAGAGCGCTACCCCATTATCAGGTAAGAACAGATAAAGAAACAGGCGAATTGCAGGTAAAAGGACCATCTGTTATGAAAGGTTATCATAATCAACCGGAATTAACGGCAGAAACAATTGATAGCGACGGCTGGTTACATACGGGAGATATTGCAAAAATTGATGAAGACGGACATATTTTTATAACAGGAAGAATTAAAAATATGATTGTTTTAAATGGCGGGAAGAAAGTATTTCCTGAAGAAGTTGAAGCGGTTATTGAAAAAAGTGAATATATTGCGGAAGTTTGTGTTTTTGGGGCTCAACGCTCCGGCGGTGCTAAAAACGGAACGGAAGAAATTGTTGCGGTTATTTATCCGAAAGAAAATGTATTAAAAAACAATGACGAAGAAACTTTAAATAAGCTTATAAAAGAAGATATAAAAAAATTAACTCAACAGTTAACACTTTATAAACGTCCTAACGATATAATAATTGTAAAAGAATCTCTTCCGAAAACAACAACAAGAAAAATAAAAAGAAAAGATGTTAAAGCAATGTTAAATTTGTAATAATTAAATCAAGAATATTGAATAAACGAATTAAAACGGTGCTTTATTTATAATAAAAACGACTTCTATATTAAATAGAAGTCGTTTTTTTAAGAATGTTTTGAGCATAGCAGACTGGTTTGTATTACGATAAAAGACCCAAATAATGTTACAGAGTACATAATACCGTTTTCGTCTCCTTAC
>CAZGRH010000182.1:0-1629 GCA_964527005.1 uncultured Muribaculaceae bacterium
TTACAGGGAAAGAGAACACTTATTTACCGCTTTAACAAAAGCGGTTTTTTTTATTTCATTTTTAACGTATATTTTTAATATCAAGCGAGAACGAACATGACATTAACGGAAATTTTTATTTTAGCGATTGCTTTGGCTATGGATGCCCTAATTGTAAGTTTTTCTTACGGATTAGTAATAAATAAGCAAAGATTTATTACTTCAATTGCGTTTGGATTATTTTTCGGATTGTTCCAATTTTTAATGCCAATATTCGGTTGGTATTTAACGGGATTTGTTTATTCCGAGTTTGAAAATTTTTCAAAGCGGATAGTTTTCTTTATATTTTTTATTTTAGGAAGTAAATTTTTAAAAGATGCTTTTGAAAATGATGAGTCCCCAAAAGTGATATGTATATCGTTACTTTGTTTGATAATGCTTTCTTTTTCAACAAGTATTGATGCTTTAGCGGCAGGAGTGACCATAAAATTCAAAAATGCCGATATTGTTCAAACTTCACGGATAATTGGCATAACAACCGCTATATTATCTGTTTCGGGATTTTGGATTGCAAATGCTTTAAAAAAATTGCCGTCTAAGTATTTAGAAATCTTAGGAGGTTTAATTTTATTATATTTAGCATTTAAATCAATAATTTAATTAAAAATAGTCTTGCGAAATAAAAATGTTTAATGTAGTATATATTTGGAGTTGAAAAACTTCGTTCCATTGCGGAAGTAGCTCAGCTGGTAGAGCGTCTGCCTTCCAAGCAGAATGTCGCGGGTCCGAGTCCCGTCTTCCGCTAATTTTTGGTTATGTGGCGGCATGGCCAAGTGGTAAGGCAGAAGCCTGCAAAGCTTTTATCCCCCAGTTCGAATCTGGGTGCCGCCTTTTGTTTTCTTTTTTTAGTTACATTTTTAACATTTAATAAGAATTTCTTTAAAAGAAATGTTTATTTGGTAAAATTTAGTATATGTGATTGAGTTCAAACAAAATAAACGAGAGTAAACTATAAATACAACAGTTGTATAATAGTACGGCAAATATTAAAAAAAAAATAAATTTGCCTACTTTTATGAATATGTGTAAAATATAATGTATGTAAGAAGATTATTTGGAATAAAACGGATACTATGGTAGATAATTTTAATCAGTGGAATGATAATGAATATTCAAGAAGCATGGCGAATGACAACAATACTGAAATGAGCTATGAAACTTCATTTGAGAATGCTCAAGATTATGAACAAAACCTTGAACAAGATTATGAACCTGATTATGAGGATACAAATCCTGAGTATAATCGGGAGTTTCAAGACGATAATCAATATGATAATCAATACAACGATGATGAATATTCAAGTGATGAAAACGCTTATGATGAAAATTCTTATACTGATGAAGAAGATGATAATTTTGAAGCAAAACCTCGCAAATTAAATGTTCTTCCTATTATTATCGTTCTATTGTTATTACTTAGTATTGCAGGCGGTTTAGCGTGGTATTTCTTACCGCCGAAAAAAGTTGCCGATAACAGTGTTCAAAATTTTACAAATGAAACTTTAAATACGGAACAAGATATGCAAACCACTGAGAATGTCGGTGATTATTTCTTTAATGAAGCCGGTGGCGAAGAAGAAAATAATATGG
>CAZGRH010000183.1:0-1563 GCA_964527005.1 uncultured Muribaculaceae bacterium
TGGATAATACAAAAATAAGAAATGTGGCTATTATTGCCCACGTTGACCATGGTAAAACAACATTGGTTGACAGTATTTTAAAACAAACAGGTGTATTTAGAGATAATCAACAAGTACAGGAAAGAGTTTTAGATTCAAACGATTTAGAAAGAGAAAGAGGAATTACAATTCTTTCAAAAAATGTATCAGTAAATTATAAAGGATACAAAATCAACATTGTAGATACCCCCGGACACGCAGATTTTGGCGGAGAAGTTGAACGTGTTTTAGGTATGGTGGATGGTGCGCTTTTAATTGTTGATGCGCAAGAAGGTCCGATGCCGCAAACTAGATTTGTTTTATCTAAAGCTTTAGAATTAGGGATTAAAATTATTGTTGTTATTAATAAAATTGATAAACAAGGTGCAAATCCGGACGGTGCAGTTGATAAAGTGTTTGATTTGTTTACGGAATTGACCGATAACGAAGAATTAATTGACTTCCCTTATGTATATGCAAACGGTTTGGCAGGTTTCGCAAAAACAAATTTAGAAGATAATTCAACAACTTTAGAACCTCTTTTGGATTGTATTGTTAAAAATATAAAACATCCCGAAGGCGATAAAAATAAAACTTTGCAATTTCAAGCGGTAACTTTAGATTATAATGAATATGTCGGTAAAATTGCTATCGGCAGACTTCAAAACGGAACGATAAAATCACAACAACAAGTAAATTTAATCAGACGTGACGGAAGTATTCAAAAAGGTAAAATTGTTAAATTATACGTTTTTGAAGATTTGGGAAGAGTTGAAACTCAAAGCGCAGTTGCCGGTGATATAGTTGCAATAACAGGTTTTGACGATATTAAAATCGGTGAAACAATTACTGCTCCCGATTGTACGGTAGCACTTCCTTTGATTAAAATAGATGAACCTACTTTACAAATGGTATTTTCCGTTAATGATAGTCCTTTTGCGGGGCAAGAAGGTAAATTCGTAACATCTCGTCAAGTAAGGAAAAGACTTTATGATGAATTGGAAAAAAATGTAAGTTTACGTGTTGAAGATACCGATACTACAGAAAGTTTTAAAGTATCGGGAAGAGGCGAATTGCATTTAAGTATTTTAATCGAAACAATGAGAAGAGAGGGTTATGAATTTCAAGTTTCAAAACCTGAAGTAATTACAAAACATATTGACGGTGTATTAATGGAACCGTTTGAAGATTTATTAATTGATGTTCCTGAAAATTGTGCAGGCGCTTGTATAGAAAAACTTTCAAACCGCAAAGGTGAAATGTTGCACATGCAAAATGTAAAAGGCAGAACAATGCTTAATTTCTCTATTCCTGCACGTGGTTTGATAGGTTTCAGGGGTGAATTTATAAGAATGACAAGAGGCGAAGGTATTATGAATCATACTTTTGATAAATATAAACCTTATGCCGGTGATATTTCGAAACAAAGGAACGGTTCTTTGGTTTCACACGAACAAGGTGAAGCTATTCCTTATGCTTTAGCACAATTTGAAGATAGAGGCGTATTTTTCTTGACCCCCAAAACAAAAGTATACCGTGGAATGG
>CAZGRH010000184.1:0-1540 GCA_964527005.1 uncultured Muribaculaceae bacterium
CGGCACCTGCCCAAAGTATTTGAATATGTTCTAACATTTCAGTTTTTTCAATTGTTAATAATTTTGAAATTTCATCGGATAAATCTTTTAATGAACTGTCCGCATAAGTTGAATTTCTTAAATATTGCTTTTCATATATTGCTGTTTTTTCTTCGGTTCGATTTTTAATATCAGTTATTTTATATTCTTTTTCGGGTTCATCAGTAACACCAAGACGATATGCAGGCTTTTTTAATCCGTCAAGATTATCAATTGTTGTTTTTGCAAATGAATACGGAGTAATAAATAAAATTATTAATATCAAATATAAAAATTTTTTCATTTCTTTTTTACTTTCTCCGTATTTACTAACTGATTATTAAGCGCATACCGTGATAATATCAAACTATCGACGGCTTTTTTACCCGCTAAACGTTCAAGCGCCATATAATATTTTTTTGCTTCCTGT
Source organism: uncultured Muribaculaceae bacterium (assembly GCA_964527005.1). Taxonomy (GTDB): domain Bacteria; phylum Cyanobacteriota; class Vampirovibrionia; order Gastranaerophilales; family Gastranaerophilaceae; genus Avigastranaerophilus. The sequence goes on from CAZGRH010000184.1 coordinate 449, forward strand.
TCATACATATATTCTTGCAATTGCACTTCTTCATATAATGCGGAAGACACTACAAGCTCAGTAATATCTTGATTTTTTAATGCTTGTGCATAATTCTTATTATATAAAATTATTTTTGAACGAGTTTGTTTTAATTTATTTAAAGCACCTTTATATTCATAATAAGAAGAAATTATTTTTTCTTGTAATTCTTCAATCGTACCTGCAAGTTGAATTAATTCCGTATCCGAAACAGGTGCATTTTGTCCCGTTGAACTTTCTTTATTGATGTAATTATTAGCTAATCTTCCGGCTGAAAATGATGCTGACTGCAGTGCAACATCAGAGCCTGTAAACATAGGAATAAAACTTGCACCGTAAATTAAAGATGACAAACTTTTCGCCATTATTGAAGAATGCAATCTTCTTTGCGATTCAGGAGTGTTTAATTTATTCATTGTAAATTTTATCAATGTGTTATTGTTTACGGTTGCTTTCCATAAAAGTTCAATATCTTTTATTTCTTCTTCTTTTTGAATTTTAATTAAATCTTCAACAATTGCACGATTGTTAATTACCAGATTTTTTTTATCAATTACTTTACTTTTCTTTAAATTAAGTTTGTTTTTTTCTACCTTATCCAATTCTACTACATCAGCAAACGCAATTGCATTAAAAAATAAAATGCAAAGTGAAATACACACAAAATATAATATATAAACGTACTTTTTTATTAACATATCCATACAATTTTATATCATATAAAAATATTTATTTCATGTTTGTGCAATGTTACACATGTTCAATTCGTTTATCCGCTTTTGATATATGAACATTTCTTGTTTCTGAAAGTTGTTGTCTTGCTGCAGAAAGCTTGTCTTTTAATTCTTTATTTATACTGCCTGACGCAATTAATCTGTCTACAAAATTATTATTTAATTTAACTGCTTTAGATAACGCCCCAATTTCTTCCAACACATCTTTAATTTCTAAAAAATCATAGGCATAAGATTGTTTTGATTGATATAAAAGCGTTTCGCCGGTTGGTGACTGAATAGGTTCACCGCCTTTTTCAAAATACAATCTGAAAATTGATTTTAAATCCTGCATTTC
>CAZGRH010000185.1:0-1526 GCA_964527005.1 uncultured Muribaculaceae bacterium
TGCAATAGAACAAGATGCTGATATTGTTGTATTTATTTACAGAGATGAATATTACAACCGTGATGATGTTAATAATAAAGGTAAAGCTGAAATTATAATTGCTAAACACAGAAACGGTCCTGTAGGCACGGTTGAACTATTATTTCAACCAAATATTACAAAATTCAAAAATAAACAAAATACTCAAACAACAGAATTTTAAAATGAGGTTAAAAAATAAACCTCATTTTTTATTTATGTTTATCTGTTCCGCCTGTTTTTATTAAATTATATTTATCGGCAATTAATTCTACAATATTTTCATTGTGAAATTTAACTATTCTTCTCATTCCCGAATAATTATAATAAGTTTCAATACCCTCTATACCCATATCAACAAAATCTTTTACAAATAAATCTAAATTTTTAACCCAATAACAACAAGGATGAGCCAATACAGGAATACCTCCCGCAATTTTTATTTTTTCTATTACTTCTTTAGGGTTCCTTAAACTCATTAATCTTTGTATATTATGAGTACATCCTGATTTAGTATTTGAATATAAAGATTTTAATTCTAAATTATCTATATCTATTCCATAACCTAAAATATGAACCAATACACCTTTATAAAAACAATCAAATTCAACACCGGAAATTAAAAATGCTTTTCTTAATATATTTGTACATAAATAAGCATCTATTGTATTATGATCGGTTATTGAAATATATTTTAAATCATTTTTTTGAGCATAATCAATTATTTCAAAAGGATTTAAAATTCCGTCCGAATAATTTGTATGAATGTGCAAATCAACATTTTTAAAATAATCTTCTTTTTTAAGAGTTTTCAATACTTGAGTTAATTGTTCTTTTTTCATTTTAATATTAATTCTAAATTTAATCTATGATAATATAATATAAAAAAAAGGATTAATATGGCAAGAAAAAAATTAAATAAATTTTTAAGTGTATTTAAAATATTCTTTTCAAGTATAAACACTTATTTTATGTATTTGGATAAAACTGCAAAACAACTGGCATTTCCTGTTTTTGGAATAATCATCGGAATAATTATACTGTTTGCAGCTACATATTATTTTTCAATTAATTTAGATAATATAAAAAATATTTCTTCTTTTTTTCAAGATGATAATCATATCTTAATAACATTTTATGTTCTTATTGCACCTGTTTTTATTGTTTTTTTAAAAGCAATATATGATTATTCAATTATTTTAACATCACAAAATTTACTTTTTTATACCGTATCAAACAAAAAAAAAGTTAAAGATGTTGATTTAAATGCCAATAATAAAATAATTGAAAGAAAAATATTAAAATATACATTTTTAATGTTAATTTATTCATTAATATTAATAACACCGCCATTAATATTTATATCACCGGTTTTATTTATATTTTTATGTTTAACTTTTCAGGTTTTCGCATTTGAAAATGATAACTCGGTTTTTAAATGTATTTCAAGAAGTATAGAACTTGTAAAAGGTAATGTAATTCCTACCGTAATTTTAATATTATTATGT
>CAZGRH010000186.1:0-1505 GCA_964527005.1 uncultured Muribaculaceae bacterium
ATCTCAGCTTCGTTTCACTCCGCATGTAAGTCCGTAAGGCTCATATTTCGCCAACGGACTAATCATCCCTTGCTATTTTTTGTTTGATTTTGGTACGGTTTACAGGTTAAAATAGTCGAAAGTTACCGCAGAAACAATGTTTCTATGTGTCGTACTTCAATTATGATTTATTGAAAATGTGAGGCTTTGAGTTCTTTAAATTTGTCTCTTAAAATAATAAGCATAGCACCGGATAGTACCAGTATAATACCAATGATGCGGTTAACCGTCATTGTTTCTTTAAATACAACTATCCCGAAAAAAACAGCGGTTAACGGGTCAAGTGCTCCTAATATTGCAGCTGTTGTAGAACCAATTAATCTGATAGCAATATTAATTGTTTCTATTGAAATTATAGTAGGGAATATCGCAAGAGCAATTGCACAAGCAAAGACTCTCCAATCTGTTATCGGTTGCAATGTTGTACAAAATTTTAAATTGACAATAAATACTGACAAGCCAAATAACATTACATAAAAAGTTAATTTTTCAGTTTTTATATGTTTTATTGGTGTTAAATTTTTTACAAGAACCATATAAATTGCGTACACCAATGCAGACACGAATATAAAAAATGTACCCAATGGATTTAAATGTCCTTTTATTCCACCGTTAATCATAAATATACCGCTTAATGCAAGAATCATTGCAAATATGGAGGTTTTAGTAAGTTTTTCTTTATAAAAGATGACGGAAATCAGTGCAACGATAATCGGATAGATAAAAAGAATTGTACAAGCAACGCCGGAATCTAAATATTTTAAGGATTCAAACATAGTTACGGAGGACAACGCAAATAATATTGCTAAAGGAAATATATAAGCGAATTCTTTTAAAGATAATTTAAGATTAATTTTTTTTAGCAACTTTATTAACACTCCGTAAATAATTAGTGCAAAAAAGTATCTGTAAAATAATACAGAATTAACTTCCATGCCTAATTTATACATAGGAAGTGCAAACAAAGGATTTGTACCGTAACTTATAGCTGCTAATATTCCATTAATACAACCTTTAATTTCATAATTTTTCATACTCAAATTATAAGAAAAAAATGAAGTTTTTTGTATATTCGGATATTAAGCATTGTACATTTAAATTTTTACCTAAGCGTACAATAAGAATTTTTTCAATTTTAATATAAAATTTTAATCGTGCTATAATTGAATAATGGGGGGTTATTTGTGAAAAAAGTTTTCATATTATCAGGAAGTCCAAGGCATGGTGGAAATTCAGACACTCTTTGTGATGAATTTGCAAAAGGAGCAATTGAAACAGGTAATATCGTTGAAAAAATTTTTGTTGCCGACAAAAACATTAATTATTGTAAAGCTTGTTATGCTTGTAAAAATACCGGAGTTTGTGCAATAAAAGACGATATGGCAGATGTTTTGCAAAAAATGCTTGATTTTGATGTAATTGTACTTTCAAGTCCTGTCTATTTTTATTCGATTTGTGCACAATTA
>CAZGRH010000187.1:0-1504 GCA_964527005.1 uncultured Muribaculaceae bacterium
TATCTTACTAACACACGAGGAAATTAAAAACGAATTTTACGGGAACGCAAGTTCCTTTTTTTTTATTTTATTTCTAAAAGGATATTGGTAAATTCAATATCATCAAAATCTATACTTGTGGTTTTAAAAAGGTTTCTTCCTGTTTTTATTGTCAGATTATTATTTTGGTTTAATTTTATTAATTCTTTAGGAATTTTAATTTTTTGGTTATCTCCGTTAATTTTTATATCTGATATTTTATTGCCATTAAAAAATATTTCAGGCGGGCTAGAGTATGCTGTCAGTGTTTTTGATTGTCCCAATCTTTGTGCATAAATTGTATCAATACCTATAATAGAACCTATTATTAAAAACAGTTCCCGATTTTTTTCCATTGTTTTTATTTTAAAATCTTTACTATAAAAAGAACCTGATGAAGATAATGTAAAGTCTTGTGCATTTGCGCTTCTTTCGGAAAAAGAATTATCTCCGATATGAACAATATTTGTATCAATAATAATATCTTTTGGTGTTGTTTTTTCAATTCCTATTTGTATCGGTTTTGAACCTGTTTCGTTTAATGTCAAAGAAAAAGGTTTATATCCTGATTTTTCAACAGACATAATTGTAGGTGAATTAATTTTTGTTTGAAGTTTAAAAATACCGTCTTTATTTGTTTTTGATATATAATTTTTAGCGGGAATTTTAACTGTTGCACCTTCAATCGGGTTTTGTGTTTCAATATCATAAATTTGATTTGTATCTTTTTTTATTTCTTTTGTTACTTCACCCGTAATAATATTAGCGAAAACAGGAACATCAAACATTGTTAAAAAAGATAATATTAAAATTATTTGTGATATAAATTTAAATTTTTTCATAATTTTATCGGTAAATATTTTGTACAGATTAAGAATAAATAATGTTTAAAAAAATTAGTATAGATATCAGGGTATATTTTTTTCTTAATTTATATTTTTTAAATATAAATAAGTAAATTTTTATTGAGTTTTTTATTATACATATTTACTAAAAGCTTGATTTTGTATATTATATAAATATAAATGATAACAGGTATCAATTTTTATGAATTATTCAAGACAAAGAGAAATTATATTAGATACATTAACCAGAAATGCGGTTCATCCGACTCCTGAACAATTGTTTAATATAATAAAAAATGAAAATCCTAATACAAATATCGGTATTGCTACCGTTTATCGTAATTTAAAAAAATTACATGATTCGGGAGAAATTAAAAAAATTGAAGGATTGGAAGACTCTGAACATTTTGACCATAATACGCATACGCACTATCATTTTATGTGTAATAAATGTAAAAGAGTATTTGATATAGATAAAGATGTTGCGCCTGACATTATTGTGAAAACACAAAAACAAACCGGATTTTTAGTAAGTGATTATGATATTGTTTTTCACGGAATTTGTAAAGATTGTCGATAACAGTTATTTGAAATATAGATTAAAAAGTAAAGGAGATAAAAATGGAAAATTATATTTGTAC